>NZ_FORX01000020.1 GCF_900114115.1 Desulfomicrobium apsheronum
AAATGCTTGTCTTGTTTAAAATTTGGTCCGCCAACTGACGAACGTCTGAAAGACATCAGCGACCTTTCGGATTCTTTTCAGCACACTGGCACCCACCAGCCTTTTTTTCGTTCATGATACGTTCAAAAATTGTAGATTTTCCTTTTTGAATAACATCCTGCTCAATATCGTCGGATGTATAGCCAAAACAATAGCATACGAGTTCTGACATAATCAAACTCCTTAAAGAAATTTTCCGATGAATGCATGATTTTCTCTGAATTGATTACGGCCAGGATGACGGCGATGTCAATTTTTGGCTCTGACGTCGGAAGGAATTTTTCAACACGCTGTTAGGTAACCGGGATGGTACGGTCACCGTCAGGAATACAAAGAGCGGCGAAGTCATGCACGTACTCTCCGGCCATAACGATAGAGTCACTTCAGTAGCCTTTAGTCCGGATGGATCAACGCTGGCTTCGGGCAGCGTTGATGGTACGATAATGATTTGGAATGTGAAAAGCGGCGATGCCCTACGAACTCTTGGGGGAGAAGGGGCTTACTTTACTTCGGTGTCCTTTAGCCCTGATGGGTCAAAGTTGGCTGCGGCAGATTGGAATACAATAAAGATATGGGATATGCAAAATGGCCATCTCTTAGGTGAGATAAGTGGTCGCAGCAATGTCAATTCAGTATCTTTCAATCCAGACGGAACGACAATTGCTTCAAGTAGTGACGATCAACTAATAAGAATTTGGAATGTACAGAACGGCGAACTCGTTCATACACTCAGCAGTCATACTGATAAAGTCACATCAGTATCTTTCAGTCCGGATGGGACGATGCTGGCTTCTGGTGGTTTAGACGGAGTGATAAAGATATGGGATGTAAAAAAATGCATGATCGAGCGTACGCTCAGTGGTCACGCTCCTGGAAATGTTTCTGTTTCATTTAGTTCCGATGGAGAAACGCTGGCTTCGGGCGGCTTTGATGGTACGGTAAAGATTTGGGATGTAAAAAGCGGAAATTTGAAATGGGTGATTGCTTTGTTACATACCAATGAATGGTTTGCTTTTAATCCGAAAAAATCGTTTTATCTCTCATCTTTACACGGTGATAAATACGCTGGAATTCGATTCAATAATTTGCCTGAACCGTTATATGTATATAATCTTGGAACATATTATAAGGACGAACTGAAGAGATGGAGCATATCAAATGTATTAAATGAATCAAATCCAATCATTATAAGAAAGTGGATTCATAAAGCATGGGAGTAAATTTCTATGCTATAATTTTATATCTAGGAATAATATGAGTCATTAAAAATTTTTACATATTTGGAGGTATGTATGTTTAAAATTTTCATAATTACTATATATATTTTTATATTTGCGACCCAATCATTTTCAGAAAATAAAGAAAAATTTCTTCAAATGGAGAAAATTCCTGGAGTTATTTCTGCATCTTTTTCGCCTAATGGGGAAACAATCGCCTTGGGATGCGAAGATGATACTATAAAAGTATGGAATGTTAAAAGTGGAAAGCTGCTACGCACACTCAATGGACATACTGCTGATGTCACTTCGGTAGTTTTCAGTCCTGATGGGACGATGCTTGTCTCTGGCAGTTCCGACAAAACAGTATTAATATGGAATACAAATAATGGAGAAATATTACGAACACTTAGAGGGCATACCGCTGATGTCACTTCGGTGTCTTTCAGAGTGGACGGAGAGACTTTGGCTTCAGCCGACTCTCACGGAAGGATAATTGTCTGGGATGTGCAGAGCGGGGGAATCTTGCTCGATCTCATCGGCCATCAGGAGAGAGTCAATTCCATTTCTTTCAGTCCGGACGGAGCGAGGCTGGCTTCGGCAGGCTTAGATGGTATGGTAATAGTTTGGGATGTGGAGACCGGCATGGCTGTGCGCATGCTCACCGCTCATTACGACAGCGTCACTTCGGTTTCTTTCAGTCCAGACGGGGCGACTCTTGCTTCGGGTAGCAAGGATAGGAGGGTGATATTTTGGCATGTCCGTAGTGGCGCTATGATGTACACACTCGATGTCGATGAGAAAGTCACTTCGACTTCCTTCAGCCCTGACGGCACAATGTTCGCTGCAGGTAGTATGGAGAAGGCGACAACTGTCTGGGATGTGAGTAGCAGCGAAATACTGTACAGTATCGGCGGCCATGATGATAGTATTACATCTGTTTCGTTTAGCAACGATAACTCTGTCCTGCTTTCTGCAAGTATTGATGGCATGATAAATATTTGGGATGTGAAAAGTTGCAATTCAGCACGTACCATTGGTGATGATAAATTTTTTTCTGTATCTTATAGTTTTGATGGAATGATGCTATCTTCTGGTTCTTTTGATGGAAAAATACGAATTTGGGATATGACAAGCGGCAAGGTTGTGCATACGCTTAGCGGTCATACTGGAAAAGTCACTTCGGTTTCCTTTAGTCCAGATGGGACGACTCTGGCTTCAGGCGGCAAGGATAGAAAGATTAAGATTTGGAGCTTGCTGAGCGGCGAAGTTGTACGCACGCTCGGCGGCCATGCAGGTGAAGTCGCTTCGGTTTCCTTCAGTCCGGACGGGGATTATCTGGCTTCAGCCAATGAGGATGGACTGATAAAAATTTGGGATGTGAAAAGTGGCGAAGCCCTGCGCACGCTCGGCGGCCATGCAGGTGAAGTCACTTCGGTTTCTTTCAGTCCAGACGGAACAACGTTGGCTTCGAGCGGCTTGGATGGTTTTATAAGGGCCTGGAATGTGACGAGTGGCGAGGCCGTACGTACGTTCAGCGGTCATAAAGGTCATGTCTATTCGGTCTCCTTCAGTCCAGATGGAGCGATGTTGGCTTCAGCTGGCTCGGATGAAACGATAAAGCTTTGGGATGTCGAGAGTGGCAGCGCATTGCGCACATTCAGTGGACATAAAGGTCGTGTGCGTTCGGCCTCCTTCAGTCCGGACGGGATGACGATGGTTTCGGGCAGCGAAGATGGAATAGTTGTATGGGATGTCGGGAGTGGCGCGATCGTTCGCACGATCGGCGGTGAAGCAAAAAGTGTATATTCGCTATCCTTAAATCCGGATGGAATGACTGTTGCGGCTGCTGGACGGGATAATTCGATAAAAGTGTGGGATGTGCAAAGCGGCAACGCTGTACGTATACTTGGGGGGCATAACGGTCATATCTATTCAGCCTCATTCAATCCGGATGGAACGAAGTTGGCTTCGGGTAGTTCTGATAGCACAATAAAAGTTTGGGATTTGAAAAGCGGCGAGGTCGAACTTACGTTCACCGGCCATACTGACGTAGTGAGTTCGGTTTCCTTCAGCCCGGACGGCGCGTTGCTGGCTTCGGGCAGCTGGGATGGTACGACAAAGATTTGGAGTATGCGGAGCGCTGAGGTAATACACAACCTTGGGGGCAATGTCGGCAGAATTTTTTCGACCTCCTTCAGTCCAGACGGAGCGATGGTGGCTTCAGGCAGCGACAATGGAATAATGATTTGGGATGTGAAGAGTGGTGAGATCGTGCGTACGTTCGGCGGCAATGCAGGCACTGTGTATTCGCTATCCTTCAGTCCAAGTGGAACGATGATAGCTTCCGGCAGCGACTATGGGATAAAATTTTGGGATGTGAGCAGTGGTGAGGTCATACGTATATTCAGAAGCCAGCCTTATTACACTATCACGTCATTATCCTTCAGTCCGGATGGCGCAATGCTGGCCTCGAGTAACGGAGACGAGGTGATCATGGTTTGGGATGTGAGGAGCGGCGATGTCGTTAGCAGACTCGCCGACGATTTTGATAGCGTGACTTCGGTCGCCTTCGGTCCTGACGGCGAGACGCTGGCTTCGGGAGGCTTTGGTGGGGCAAAAATTTGGGATGTGAGTGGTAGCGTGGTTCTACGTACATTTAGGGGTCATTCTTGGAGGGGGGTAACCTCCTTTAGTCCGGATGGGACGAAGCTAGTTTCGGACATCAACGTAGAAAAGGGCCTTAATATCTGGGATATAAATAACGGTGGGCGCGTGTTATCTTTCTGGAGTAACCCCAATATTACTTCGAGCAGAAAATGGTAAATGTGGCTTCGCCGCTAGTCCATTTGTAATAATTAAAGAATCCTGGTTAAGTGGACAAGATCCTGCTGCAAGCCAAAGACATACTGGGCTCTCCCGTGGTCAACCCTTGCGAGCGTGGCAACGTTCACTATTCCATCGAGCCTTCAGCCGCAGTGTTTCACATGTGCAGCGCGGACATGGACCTTTTCACCAAATCAAAAGGCTTCCTCATGAAGGTTACCCTGCAACGAAATCTTGCCGAACCGGACTTTTCCGAGAGGGATATCGTCGCCATAGCTCTGTAGTACGGGCAAGCTGGGATGAAAATGAAATACGCATTAAGCCTGTTTTCCGCACTGTTTTGGCTGGCCATGCTTCCCGCCGTTGCCATGGCCACGGTGGCTGAGGAGGCAAAATTCTTTTATGAAGAAGCTTCCGGTCCAACAGACGAGGAACTGTCCTCAGAAGTCGGATTCATTCGTTATACGTATACAACAAAATTGTCCCACTCCAGACTTGGCCTGGATGCTTCCGAAAAACAATACCTGTTCAACGAACTCCTTACCAATGCCCTCCAAGGCGACATCCACGCCCTGGCCATGGCTGCCGTCCTGCCACATGTGGACCCGGAGTTCTCCGAAGGCAGTGACGTCACCCCCATCGAGCCGTGGCTCATCCGGCACTTGGGCGAGGCCGAAGGCCACTGGCTTTTGGGCGTATTCTACCTGCACTGGCTCTCCGGCTTCCCGCCCTTGAGTCACGCGCCCGTGTACATGAACGCCCCGGACCATTTCCGCAAAAGTGCCCTGGCCGGCAACCGCAAGTCCATGCTTTTCGCCAGCGGCCACGTCCCCAAGGGGGACGATTTCACTCCACCCCCAGGTCAGGAACTGAAACACCCCATGCCAGACTATATCGCGAAAGGGGAACGGGAAAAGTGGTATTGGGCGGTGCGCGCTGCGGAACTGGGCGATGCCTGGGCCAATGCTTTCGTCGGAAGCGAATATGCACATGTGCAGCCCGGCTGGCCAGTGGAGGAGACCAGCCGCATGGTCCTATGCTATTGGGACCGGGCTGCACGGTTTGGTTACTATAAAGCAGGATCTTGGCTATCGCTCATCTTTGAAAATGGTATAAATACAGATCACGGGACCCATATCGTAACCGAACAAGACTGCAAAAAGGCTTTTTTCTATGGGGCGTTGAGGGCCAGATTGAAAACCGACGGTGAATATCTAAAGGACAAAAAAAAATCTGAGGCTGGCGCAGCAGCCGAATTTCATGCCCAAAATTACCTCAAAGGCATCCCCAAAATCAACTTCGCCCCCTGCATGACCCAGTCCCAATACGAAGCCGCCCTCAAGGAAAGCAAGATCGCCTACGACGAGTTCAAAGCCCGGCAAGCCGAGGAAAAAGCGGCCCAGCAGGCCCTCTACGACAAGGCCCGAAAAGCCCTGCCTGAGCTTAGGGCGGAACTTGCGGCTGTGGGCGTGAAGATCAGAGAGGAACAATAAGCCATGTTTCTGCCTGTCAGCCTTCCTGTCCGAGAACTCAGTTCACAATCCAACATAGGATACGACGGCAAACGCCTGCGGGTCATCACACGTTGCTTCCGCGCGGCCATGCTGGGTCCGGCTTCAGCTGGCGTCGGAGTGCGCGTTCCCAGGCTCTTCGGTCATGGACCAATCAGCAGCCTGGACGGAGGCCAACTCGCGCAGGCGCCCATAGAGCAGGAAAAAGACGGCATGCTGGAAAGCGTGCTGGAATTCGATGTGAGCAAGATCCTGCTGCAAACCAAAGACATACTGGCCCCCCCCGTGGTCAACCCTTACGACCATCGCAAACTTCACTATTCCATCGAGCCATCAGCCGCAGTGTTTCACATGTGCAGCGCGGACATGGACCTTTTTGCCAAGTCAAAAGGCATCCCCATGACGGTCACCCTGCAGAGGGACCTTAACGAACCGGACTTTTCCGACAAAGATATCGTCGGCATCGCTTTGTAATACGAGCAAGGTGGGATGAAAATGAAATACGTATTAAGCCTGTTTTCCGCACTGTTTTGGCTGGCCATGCTTCCCGCCGTTGCCATGCCCACGGCGGCTGAGGAGGCAAAATTCTTTTATGAAGAAGCTTCCGGTCCAACAGACGAGGAACTGTCCTCAGAAGTCGGCATCGTACGTGCGGCCTACAAAATGTCGCTATTCCGTCCTGGCGAAAAATTCATGGACGCTTCGGAAAAACAATATCTGTTCACCGAACTCCTTACCAATGGCCTCCAAGGCGACATCCACGCTCTGGCCATGGCCTCTGTCCTGCCGCACGTGGACCCGGAGTTCAGTAAAGGCATTGACGTCAGCCCCATCGAGCCGTGGCTCATCCGGCATCTCGGCGAGGCCGGAGGACACTGGCTCCTTGGAGTATTCTACCTGCACTGGCTCTCCGGCTCCCCACCCCTGAGCCATGATCCCGTATACCTGAACGCCCCGAAGCATTTCCGCAAAAGCGCCCTGGCCGGCAATCGCAAATCCATGCTCTTCGCCAGCGGCCATGTTCCCAGGGGGGACGACTTCACCCCACCCCCAGGCCAGGAACTGAATCACCCCATGCCGGACTATATTGCAAAAGGGGAACGAGAAAAGTGGTACTGGACGGTGCGGGCCGCAGAATTGGGGGATGCGTGGGCCAATTATTTTGTCGGTCGGACCTATGCAAAGGTGCGGACTAACCGAGCTGTGGAGGAAGCTAGTCGCATGGTCCTGTACTATTGGGACCGGGCTGCGCGGTTTGGTTACTATAAAGCAGGATCGTGGCTGACGCTTATCTTGGAAAATGGCGTAAACACTGATCACGAGACACATATTGTTAGTGTTAAAGACTGTAAAAAAGCATTTTTTTATATGGTTTTACGGGAGAGATATCTTACAGATGGTGAATATTTAAAGGATAAAAAAATATCTGAAGACGGTTCTGCTGCCGAATTCTATGCCCAGAAATTTCTCAAAGGCATCCCCAAAATCAACTTCGCCCCCTGCATGACCCAGTCCGAATACGATGCCGCCCTCAAGGAAAGCAAAATCACCTACGACGAGTTCAAGGCCCGGCAGGCCGAGGAAAAAGCGGCCCAGCAGGCCCTCTACGACAAGGCTCGAAAGGCTCTGCCTGAGCTCAGGGCTGAGCTTGCGGCCGTGGGCGTGAAGATCGGGGATGGGCAATAAATCATGCCCCTGCCCGCCGACATTTCTACCCGAAGAATCAGCCCGCAGATCAGCGTCGACGTCGTGGGCAAGCGCCTGCGCGTCACCACACGCTGCTTTCGCCCGGCCATGCTGGGTCCGGCTTCAGCCGGCATCGGAGTGCGCGTTCCCAGACTCTTCGGGCATGGACCAAGCAACAGCCTGGACGGAGGCCAACTCGCGCAGGCGCCCATAGAGCAGGAAAAAGACGGCATGCTGGAAAGCGTGCTGGAATTCGATGTGAGCAAGATCCTGCTGCAAACCAAAGACATACTGGCCACCCCCGTGGTCAACCCTTACGACCATCGCAAACTTCACTATTCCATCGAGCCATCAGCCGCAGTGTTTCACATGTGCAGCGCGGACATGGACCTTTTTGCCAAGTCAAAAGGCTTCCTCATGAAGGTTACCCTGCAGCGAGACCTTAATGAACCGGACTTTTCCGAGAAAGATATCGTCGGCATCGCTTTGTAATACGAGCAAGGTGGGATGAAAATGAAATACGCATTAAGCCTGTTTTCCGCACTGTTTTGGATGGCCATGCTTCCAGCCGTTGCCATGGCCACGGCAGCTGAGGAGGCAAAATTCTTTTACGAAGAAGCTTCCGGTCCAACAGACGAGGAACTGTCCTCGGAAGTCGGATTCATTCGTTATACGTATACAACAAAATTGTCCCACTCCGGACTTGGCCTGGATGCTTCCGAAAAACAATACCTGTTCAACGAACTCCTTACCAATGCCCTCCAAGGCGACATCCACGCACTGGCCATGGCTGCCGTCCTGCCACATGTGGACCCGGAGTTCTCCGAAGGCAGTGACGTCACCCCCATCGAGCCGTGGCTCATCCGGCATCTCGGCGAGGCCGAAGGCCACTGGCTCCTGGGCGTGTTCTACCTACACTGGCTCTCCGGCTCCCCGCCCCTGAGCCATGATCCCGTATACCTGAACGCCCCGAAGCATTTCCGCAAAAGCGCCCTGGCCGGAAATCGCAAATCCATGCTCTTCGCCAGCGGCCACGTCCCCAAAGGGGACGACTTCACCCCGCCCCCTGGCCAGGAACTGAAGCACCCCATGCCGGACTATATCGCAAAAGGGGAACGAGAAAAGTGGTACTGGACGGTGCGCGCCGCGGAATTGGGGGATGCCTGGGCGAATTATTTTGTCGGAAGCGAATATGCACATGTGCAGTCTGGCTGGCCATTGGAGGAGACCAGTCGCATGGTTCTGTACTATTGGGACCGGGCTGCACGGTTTGGTTACTCTAATGCAGCCGCTTGGCTATCGCTCATCATGGAGGACGGAGAGAATACTGATTTCGGAACCCATGTCGTGACGGAGCGGGACTGCAAAAAGGCTTTTTTCTATATGGCATTGATGGCCCGGATGGAGACTGATGGGGAATATCTGAAAGATAAAAAAAAATCTGAAGCTGGCGCAGCGGCCGAATTTCATGGCCAAAAATTCCTCAAAGGCATCCCCAAAATCAACTTCGCCCCCTGCATGACCCAATCCGAATACGATGCCGCCCTCAAGGAAAGCAAGATCGCCTACGACGAGTTCAAGGCCCGGCAGGCCGAGGAAAAAGCGGCCCAGCAGGCCCTCTACGACAAGGCCCGAGAGGCTCTGCCGGAGCTTAGGGCGGAACTTGCGGCTGTGGGCGTGAAAATGGGTGACGGGCAGTAGCCATGCTGCTGCCCGTCACCCACCTTGTCCGAGAATTATGTCCGAAACCAAACGCTCAAGCGTTTATCAGTTCATGGCTCCGTGCTCACCCTGCATCTGCAGCTTGAGGGACTGAATCAATTGCTGCGCCTTCTCCGACGTCTTCCATTCACCGTAAATCTGCATCCAGTAGTCGAACCCGAAGATCTTCTGCATAAGCTGATCTTCATGCAGATCCACCCAGGTGTCGAACAGATACATTTCGACTGAAAAATCCTTGCTGTCCAGGACCTTCAAAACGGTGTTGGCCGGGTATTTCTTGCCTTCGAAGTTGACCTGGAGAAACTCGACCACGGCTTGCTGGGACAGCTCGGGGGACAGGGGACGGCCTTGCACGCTCTCCGCCAACTCCCAGTATTCGGGGAATTTGGCCTGCATCTGTTTCTCCTGCTCTTCAGTCAATTTAATAAAAAGACTGCCATCCTGCTCTTCGATAAAATAATAGCGAAGCCAAAATTCAAAATGAAAAACCTGGGCCATGTCGTTCATCGCATTGTGCGGAATTGCCATTTTTTTCTCCCTGTAGCGTGATTATCGATTAGTTTTCCTGAATGAAAAAATATCGTGCACTCAATTCTGGATGTATCATCGCAAACATTCATAGCGTGTTGACAAATTTACAGAACGAAACTAATGCTACGAATTACAAATACGCGATAGTTGGAGGTTACACATGGAAGATTATGTAAAACAAGCGCTCGAAATCGTCAAAGCACAAGCCAGTGTGCGCAACATGAACGAGGAAGAGCTGACGTCCATGATTCGTTCGTTGACCGAAGGAATCAAGAACGTCGCCGAAGGAAACCAGCCCGAACCCGAAGCAACCCTGTCCCTTGATGATGCCAAAAAAGCCATCCGCGAAAAAAGCATCATCTGCATGGAATGCTCGAAGTCGTTCAAGGTGCTGACCAAACGCCACCTGGCCACCCACGGCCTCACTCCCGAGGAATACCGGGAAAAATGGGGCTACAAGAAGGGCACGTCCCTGGTGGCCAAATCCCTGGCTCGTGACCGCCGCAAGAAAATGCAGGACATGAAGCTCTGGGAAAAACGGGTCAAGAAGTAATCTTGCCCCTGTACCAACCGGAAAGGCGAAGCACATGCTTCGCCTTTTTCATTTTCATCCTCAGAAAAACTGTGCAATCTTGATCAGTCGTCCCTGCAGCATCGTGAATTCCGGATCCACGGCCTGCAGCACAAAGATGGGGCTTACATAGAGGGTCTGCCAGTCAAAATCGACGACAAATCCCTTTTCGTCCTCCGTGATGGACTTGACCATGGGCCGCACGTCCACTTCTCCGGGTTCACCCTTCTTGGTCCGCTTGAACACCTTCCACTCCGCCGCTTCCAGAAAGGCCGGAAGCCTGGCCGCGAAACGCTGACTGTCTTCCGCGCTCACGAACCCGAGGGAAAAACGCTCATGGTTCGAGATGGGCGCCTTGCCCTGACACGGCAACTCGTCCACCTTGACCACGCGCATGCCCTGCGGCAGCTCGGCTTCGAGCAGGGCGGGCAGATCCTTGACTACCATGTGTTCGCGCACGAAGAAATCCATCCACTCGCAGACGCTGCCTACGCCGACCGGCAATGCCCGGGCAAAGGACAGGAGCGGCGCGGGGTGGAAGCCGCTGCTGAACGCCAGGGGCATGCGCGCGCGGCGGAACGCGCGCTCGAAAATCCGTTGCAGCTCAAGCTGGCTGAGGTACATGGCCGGGCCGGTCTTGGAGTACCACAGCCGAAAGCGCTGTTCCTTGTTGTGCAGGTCGATGGCGGGAGCCGGGCTTTCGGTTGGCGGCTCGTCCACCAGCCCGGCGTCTTCCTGATCGCGGGTGGCGCGGTTGATGACCGGGACGATGTCATGGCCTGCCGCCTGGCGCGTCAGTTCGGATTCGCGACCGTCCAGGTTGCAGACCCCGCAGGACCGGCAGGCCTCGTAGCGACAGTCGGGAGTCGCGGCCTCTTCCAGGGCGCGGCGGCGCTCGGTTAGCAGATATTTGCGGCTCACACCGGAGGCGAGGTGATCCCAGGGCAGCGGCTGCTCTGGATCGCGCTCGCGCAGATAAGACTCCGCGTCGATGCCGGTTTCTGCAAAGGCCTCAAGCCACGGCTCAAGGCGCAGATGATCGGACCAGCTGGTGAAGAGCGCGCCCTTGGCGTAGGCGACCTCCAGGGCGGGAGCCAGGTGCCGGTCGCCGCGCGAAAAGACCCCTTCGAGCCAGGTCATGTGCGAATGATGCCACTTGAGCTTGAGCTTCTTGTAGGGGCGGAAGATGTTGCGCAGATAGGCCAGCCGTTCCTCGATCTCGGCCATGGAGATCTGCCGCTCCCACTGGAACGGGGTATGCGGCTTGGGCACGAACGGCGAGACCGCTGCCGTGACCTGCAGGCGCCTGACGTTCTTTCCGGCGCTGGCCGCGACCTTGAGGCACAGATCGAGAATGCCGTGCAGATCCTCGCGGGTCTCGGTAGGCAGGCCCATCATGAAATACAGCTTGACCTGCTGCCAGCCCAGGCGAAAGGCCTTCTCCGTGTGATCGAGCAGTTCGTCCTCGGTCACGCCCTTGTTGATGACGTTGCGCAGCCGCTGGGTGCCTGCCTCCGGGGCCAGGGTCATGCCCGTGTGCCGGATCTTGCCCATGAGCCGCATGAGATCCTCGGAAACAGAACCCACGCGCAAGGACGGCAGGGAGATGGAGACCTGCTCCTGCCTGCAATGACTGTAGGAGGACAGGAAAAGAGCTTCCAGCGCGCTGAAGTCGCCGGTGCTGAGCGACAGGAAGGACAGCTCCTCGCTACCCGTCTCGGCCAGACCGCGATCGATGATGGAACCGAGCACGTCCACCTCGCGCTCACGCACGGGGCGATAGATCATGCCCGCCTGACAGAAGCGGCAACCACGGGTGCAGCCGCGCGCGATCTCGACCGAATAACGGTCATGCACGGGCTTGCCAAAGGGCACGATCTGGCGCGTCGGGAAGGAGACCGCGTTCATGTCCATGACGATGCGCTTCTCGACCCGGGGCATCTCGCCGTCCACCGGGCGCATGGCTCCATTGCCGTCGTCCTCGAAAAACGAAGGCACGTACACGCCGGGCACCTCGGCCAGACGCCTGATCAGTTCGCTGCGGGCCCAGCCTTCATCCTTGCCGCGCGCGATGAGCCCGAGCATCTCGGGCAGAATCTCCTCCCCGTCGCCAAGCACCATGACATCGACAAAAGCGGCCAGCGGCTCGGCGTTGAAGGTGCAGCCCCCTCCGGCGATGACCAGCGGATGCCCATCGCCACGCTGCGCCGCACGCAGGGGAATCCCCCCCAGGTCGAGCATGTAGAGCACGTTGGTGTAGCACAGCTCATGGGTGATGCTGAAAAGCACGCCGTCCAGATCCCTGAGCGGCGTGTCGCTCTCCAGGGTGGCCAGGGGCGTGTCATGGGCCCGAAGCACCTCGGCCACATCTTCGGTGGGCGCGAAGACCCGCTCGGCGTAGAAATGGTCCGTGCCGTTGACGATGTCGTACAGGATCTTCTGTCCAAGATAGGACATGGCCACTTCGTAGAGATCCGGAAAGGCCAGGGCCACGTGGGCCCGGACTGTTTTCAGGTCCTTGTGGACACTGTTGATCTCGGTGCCGAGGTAGTGACTGGGGCGGGAAAAGAGGGGGAGCAGAGCCTTCATGGGTCCTTGCCGTGCGCAGGGCCGGGCAGAAAAAAAAAGGGTGGAAAGCCACCCTTTTCCCGGCAGCGCCTGCTGCGTTATTTTTTCAAGAATTTGCTGAAATCGGCCACACCGCCGCCCATGCCGCCCAAATTGCCGAGGCCGCCGGGGGCGGACAGGGTCAGGTTGGTGGTCGCCTCAAGATACTTGGTCTTGAGTTCCTCGGGTACGGTCTTGTACTGGTAGATGACGTGCTTAAGCTCGATCTCTCCGGTCATTTCCTGATCAAAGGGATAGCCGAAAGGAAGCAGCAGCATCTGCATGCCCCCCTGCTGCGTGGGAATGGTCTGCAGGATGGCCGGATCAGCGATGATCCCCTTCTCCTCGTTCCATTTGCCGAGCACCATGTCGCCGTTCACCAACTTCACCAATCTAATATCGTACATTGTCACCTCATCGTGTTTCTGGACTCGTGCGCCCGTCAGAAAAGTCCAGACGAGCCGAGGTTTCGTGTCTACGAGGTGCGCCCTGCACTGTCAAGGTCGTGCCCGGTGCGCCCTTTCCGATCAACATCCTTTGTGATAGCCGACCCTCACAACGACCGGGAGGTTAAGCATGAACACTCTGGATATCGTCTTCTGCGTAATTCTGGGATTTTTGGGCCTGCGCGGCATTTTTCGCGGACTCGTCAAGGAGATCGCCTCCATTCTGGGGCTGATCCTGGGCTTTGTGCTGGCCAACACCTATCACGCGCAGCTCGCGACAATGTTCGAGAACTTCCCGGGCGGCCCCGGCATGGCCAAGCTTGCAGCCTATCTGGCCATTTTTCTGGGTGTCGTGGCCGTGGTTTTCCTGCTCGCCTCGCTGATCAGAAAGCTCCTGCAGATGATCATGCTCGGCTGGGTGGACAGCATCGGCGGCGGAGCGCTCGGCCTCTTCAAGGGCGCGCTTTTGTGCAGCATCATCGTCATGGCCCTGACCGCCTTTCTGCCGTCAAAGTCCCCGATGCTGACCGAGTCGAAGATCATGCCCTACGTCAACACCTTCAACACCATGCTCTCGAACGCCCTGCCCAAGGAAATGCGCGACCAGTTCCTGATCCGTAGCCAGGAGCTGCAGCAGGAGTGGGAAAAGAGGGTCGTGGAAAAACTCAAGGAAATGAAAGGAACCCCTGGTGGAAAAGAATAATTTCGAACGCATCATTGAAGTCATCGACACCCTGACCGGACCGGACGGCTGCCCCTGGGACAAGGAGCAGACCCCGCAGTCCATGTGCGATTACCTGGTGGAGGAATGTTTCGAGCTGGTGGAGGCCATCCGTCAGGACGACAAGTCCGAGATCGCCGAAGAACTGGGCGACGTGCTTTTCCTGCTGCTCTTCATCGGCCGCTGCCATGACCGCGAGATCCCGGATTTCCTGCAGACCGCGCTGGCCGGCAACGTGGCCAAGATGATCCGCCGCCACCCTCATGTCTACGGCGAAAAAGCAGCCGACGTGGCCGAAGTGATCAAGAACTGGGAACAGATCAAGAAGCAGGAGAAGGCCGAAAAGGACAAGGATCCCGGGGTCTTCGCCTCCCTGCCCGCAAGCCTGCCGCCGCTGCTGCGCGCCTACCGCATCAACTCCAAGGCGGCCCGCACGGGCTTCACCTGGGCCACGGACGCGGATCAGGAGAAAAAACTGGCCGAGGAATGGAACGAATTGCAGGCAGCCCTGGCCACGGACGACGCGGCGGCACGGGAAGAGGAATTCGGGGACTATCTGTTTTCGCTGGTGGAATACGGCAGACGGCGCGGAATCAAGGCCAACTCGGCCCTGGCCGTGGCCAACTCCAAGTTTCTGGGACGCTTCGAGGCCATGGAGAAATTGGCCAGAGAACGCGGCCTGGAACTGGACAGGCTCTCCCTGGAAGAAATGGACACCCTCTGGGACGAAATCAAAGCCACCCGCCGATAATCCGTACAGGCGGCCCCACGTAACCGATATCCCATCCCAAAAAACCGTAGGGGCGGCCCTACGTGGCCGCCCTCCCCCAATAAATGGCCACCCCCGCCGATAACCCATCCCAACAAAACCGTACGGGCGACCCTACCTGGCCAATATCCCATCCCGAAAAAACGTAGGGGCGACCCTACGTGGCCGCCCTCCCCCAAAAAAACGGCAAGACCGCTGAAAATCGATTCTGGCAAGGCGCGAACCGTTTTTGGAGGGTGACGTGTAGCCGACTACATGAGCCCTTCAAAAACGGTAAGCAACGCAGTCCAGAATCGATTTTCAGCGGTCTTAGAGGCCTTTTTCCCGGATGTGATCGACAATCTTCTCCAGCACCCGGTCCGCATCCAAGGCACTGGTATCGATAATCACCGCATCCAGGGCGGGTTTCAGGGGAGCCACCACGCGATTGCGGTCCTGATCGTCGCGAATGCGGATCTGGCCGCGGATGCGCTCCAGGTCCTCGTCCATGCCCATGGACTTGAGCTGCGCATGGCGGCGCTTGGCGCGCACGTCGATGGAGGCGTCCATGAAAAACTTGTGCCGGGCGCCCGGGAAGACCACGCTGCCCATGTCCCGGCCCTCGGCCACAAGCGAGGTGCTCCGGCCGATGGCCTGCTGGTTGCGGCGCAGAAAATCGCGCACCACCGGAATGCGGGCCAGGTGCGAGGCCCACAGTCCGACCTCCTCCTTGCGGATCTCCGGGGCCAGGGGCAGCCCGTTCAGGAGCAGCTCGGAATATTTTCCCGTCCCCTCCAGGTCGAAGTCCAGACGATTGAGTTCGGGCACCAGCTGATCAACGGGCCGCTCCCAGCCGCCGTCCCCGAAAAAAAGAGCCACGGAGCGAAACATGGCTCCGGTGTCAAGGTAGGCGATGCCCAGGCGGTCCGCCAGCTCGCGGGCGATGGTCGTCTTGCCTACCCCGGCCGGTCCATCAAGAGTGACGATCGTGATCACGCAGCACCTCCGCTGTTTTGGCCAGAAATTCCAGATTCTCTTCCTCGTTGCCGATGCTGACACGCAGCTTCTCGGGCATGCCGTAGCTGCCAAGGGGCCGGATGATCACCCCTTTGGAAAGTAATGCCTCAAAAAGGGTGCGCGCGTCCATGGGTGGCTCGAACATCAGAAAATTCGCCTGCGACGGCCAGACCTTGCAGCCCATGGCCGAAAGCTCGCGCTCCAGCAGGCGGCGCCCCTCGCTCACGACAAGCAGGGTCTGGGACACGAAGATGTCGTCGTCCACGGCGGCCAGTCCGGCCTGCTCGGCCAGGATGTTCACGCTGAAGGGCAGCTTGACCCGCAGCAGCAAATCCGCCAGCCACTCGGGCATGACCCCGTAGCCAAGGCGCAGGCCCGCCAGTCCGTACATCTTGGAAAAAGTGCGCAGAACGACCAGATTAGGGATCTCGCCCAGGTGCGGGAGCATGCTGAATGCTTCCAGCGGCTCGGCGAAATCGACATAGGCCTCGTCCACCACCAGGAGCGCGCGCTCCGGCAGCCTGGCCGCAAGCTCGACCAGATCCGAGGCCGGGCAGGCATGGCCCGAGGGGTTGTCCGGGTTGGTCACGAAGACCAGGGCGGTGTTCTCGTCGACCAGGGACAGGAGCGTGTCGAAGGGAAAGGAGAAGTCGGCGTTCAGCCTGGCCTGCCGAAATTCCACCCCGCACAGTCGGGACTGCACGTCGTAGATGCTGAAGCACGGGTTGAAGGCCACCACGTTGTCCACGCCGGGCCGGGCCACAACGCGAAGCAAAAGATCAATGATCTCGTCGGAGCCGTTGCCCGCCACCACACAGGACGCGGGCACTCCCAGATGCGCGGCCAGGGCCTCGGTCAGGGCCGGAGAGCCGGCCTGGGCATAACGAAAAGCCAGGGGACTGACATTTTTGAGCCGCTCCTGAACCACGGGGGAGGTGCCCAGCGGATTCTCGTTGCTGGCCATCTTGATGACCCGGGGCAGGTTGTAACGTTTCTTTATCTCATCGATGGACAGGCCGGGCGAATAGGGCTTGAAGCCCTCCATCTCCGGCCGCACCAGAACCTTGGTCATTGATATTCTCCTTTGCCGCGCGCCCCTTGTGCCGGGCTGCGCGTCCCTTCGATTGTCCGCATGCGCGGCTTGCAAAAATTGTACGACAGGTACGAGGCAGGCGTGCTGCCGGGGCGCTCAGATCATCACCGCGAAAGGACCGCCTTCATGGCTCCCGCCACCAGCGCGAACTCCGCATCCATGAGCGTGCGAGGGTCGAGGCAGAACGCGCCGTCCTCCACCCGCCCGACGACCGGGATGTCCTCCGCCAGCAGGCCCTGACGCAAGGAGTCCACGTCCATACCCGTCGGCGCGACGCTGACCAGCGTGGTCGGCAGGTCCTGTTCCGGAAAGGAGCCGCCGCCCACGCGCGAAAATCCGGGCTTGACCGCCACCAAGGCCAACCCGGCGAGATCCCGGGACAGCCTGCGCCGCAGACGCCCGGCCCGGGCATGCAGCTCCTTCGGCGCGGCCGTGATCATGGCCAGGGTCGGCACGGAGCGCCTGGCCTGTTCCGGATCGAGATACAGGCGCAGGGTCGCCTCCAGGGCGGCCAGGGTCATTTTGTCGATGCGCAGGGCGCGGTTGAGCTGGTTTTTCTTGATGCGCTCGATGAATTCCCGGCGCCCGACGATTACTCCGGCCTGAGGGCCGCCCAGCAGCTTGTCGCCGCTGAAGGTGACCACATCCACCCCGCTCCTTAGCACCTGCTGCACCGTGGGCTCGGGCATGAACCCATAAGGGGAAAAATCGAAAAGATTGCCGCTGCCCAGATCCTCGAAAGTGGCCAGTCCCCGTTCCCGGCCCAGCGCCACCAGATCGGACAGGTCCACTTCCTTGTGAAACCCGATGATGCGGTAGTTGGAGGTGTGCACCTTCATGAGCATGGCGGTGTCCGGGCCGATAGCCTCCGCGTAGTCGCGCAGGTGGGTGCGGTTGGTGGCCCCGACCTCGTGCAGCACGGCCCCGCTCTTCTTCATGACCTCGGGAATACGGAACGACCCGCCGATCTCGACCAGCTGCCCGCGCGAGACCACGACCTCGCGGCCCTTGGCAAGAGTGTCGAGGACCAGCAGCACCGCGGCGGCGTTGTTGTTGACCACCAAGCCCGCCTCGGCCCCGGTCAGGCGGCAGAGCAGCTTCTCGACGTGGGAATAGCGGCTCCCGCGCTGGCCCGTGTCCAGGTCCATCTCCAGGTTGGAATAGTGGCGGCAGCCCTCAGCCACGGCCAGGACGGCCTCTTCAGCCAGGATGGAACGGCCGAGGTTGGTGTGAATGACCACGCCCGTGGCGTTGAGGACCCGCCTGAAATGCGGGCGGGAACGCGTCCGCACGTAGGCCCCGGCTCTTGCGGCCAGGGATGTGAATGCCAGGGCGCTCTCGTCCGTGACCACTCCGGCGCGGATCTCCTCGCGGCAGAGGTCCAGGAACTCGGCCACCAGATCCTTGAGCATCTGGCGCGGCAGTCCGGCCAGGGCCCGGTCTTGTTCCAGGTCCTGCAGAAAACGGTCGACGGACGGAATATGTCTGAAAAGAGAAGACACCGGACCTCCCTACAAAAGCTGTTCCGGAAAAAGTTCGTAATAGGCCCCCACCAGATACAGGGAGCCACAAAGCAGCACCGTGCCTTCCTGACGCAGGGCCTTTTGCAGGTCCTGCGCCGCCAGGGCCCCGGAGCCAAAAAGCGCCGCCAGTTCACGGGCGTCGAAGGCGCGTTCCATGGGCAGACCCGGAATCACGACCGTATCCGCCAGCGCCCGCAGGCGTTCCAGCACAGCAGGCTCCAGTGTCTTGTCGCGCATGGCCTGAAAGACGAGCACGTCGAAATGCTCCCCGGCCGCCTCCAGCGCCTCGCACAGGGCGGTCAGCCCCATGGGATTGTGGGCTCCGTCCACCAGAATCCGCCCATGCCTGCAAAAACGCCCGAAAAATCGCGTCGTGCCAAGGACTTGTGTACACAGTGCCGCGTCAAATTGCCAGCCCCGGGCCAGGGCCAGACGACTCCAGGCCAGGGCGGCCAGAGCGGCGTTGCGCAGCTGATACGGAGGATGGCCGGGCAGGGATGCGGGGGGCAGCAACAGGGATGCCGAGCCCACCGGGATGAGAAATCCGGAGGAGGTGCGGCAGTCCTCAAGGCTCAGGAGCGGATGCCCTGCCCCGGCCTGCCGGAAAATTTCCATCACGGCCTCTTCCTGCGCGCCCGTCACGGCCGGACAGCGCCCCAGGGCCCCGCTCTTGTCGCGGGCGATGTCCGCCAGAGTCGGCCCCAGGATCTGCTCATGGTCCAGGCCCACCGGGGTCATGACCGCAAGATCGGCCGGGATGGCGCAGGTGGCGTCGTGCGTGCCGCCGAGCCCCGCCTCGAGGATGATCAGGTCAAGCCCCTCCTGCCCGAAAATGTAAAGCGCCATGACCGTCAGCAGCTCGAAATAGGTCAGCCCCACGCCCGCGCACCTGTCCATGACCGCATTGGCGGCGGCCAGCCAGCCTTCTTCGGGGACCATGGCCCCGCGCACGCGGATACGCTCGCGCACGCTGGCCAGATGCGGCGAATTGTACAGCCCCGTGGCCAGGCCATGAGCCCGCGCCAGCGCCTCCAGAAAGCCGGACGTGGAGCCCTTGCCGTTGGTCCCGACCACATGCGCGACCATCGCGGACGGGCGCTCAAGCCCCATGAGCCCAAGGGCCTCATGCATGCGCGACAGGCCGAGCTGCATGGAAAAAAGTCCCAGACTGTCCAGATACGATTCGAATTCGGCAAAGGAGGCAAAGGTCATGTGCGTGTGGGGGAAAAGATTGAAAAAAGGCCGACCCAAAAATTGGAGCCAAAAACGCGGGCGAGGCGCAGGGGCAAACCCGCAAGGGCCGACAATCCGGAGAGAATTCATAGAAGTTTCCCGGGCCGGGAGCAACAGAAAAAGCCCAGACCTGCACTTGACTTTCAGCCCCGGAAAAAATAGGGAATGCTTCCATTTTGCGCGCCAGTAGCTCAGGCGGATAGAGCAATTGCCTTCTAAGCAATCGGTCGGGGGTTCGAGTCCTCCCTGGCGCGCCACCATAAAAACAAGGGGCTGGATGTAAAAATCCAGCCCCTTCTTCTTTATCGAAGTGTCCGCCGCTCATTCACCGGCACAGCAAAATCAATCACCAGATCGGAGCCCGTGGCCTTGGCGTAGCGCCTGAGAATATCCAGACTGATGTTGGAGCCGCTTTCGATCTTGGCTACGCGCGGCTGACTGATGCCCATACGCCGGGCAACGTCGGCTTGGCTCATGCCCGCCCGCTTCCTGGCCAGGATCATTTTCTTGATGAACGAGAATTCCTGTTCCAGAGCATCATATTCCCGCGCATATTCCGGATCGTCCTGCAACATCTGATTATGTACGGTTTTTGCGTCGATCATATTTCGTTTTCTCCACATCTTTTCAAAGCCAAGTGTATTTCGTTGAGCGGCGTCTTCTGTGTTTTCTTAACGAAGAATCGAACAACGACCACCCGCCGCCCGGTCACCATCACATAAAGTCCCCTGGCTATTCCGTCCCGGCCCTGGGCCCTCATCTCCCATATCCGGCCTTGGATACGCCGTGCATGAGGCATGCACAACGCGTCTTGCCCCATGTCCGCCACCAACCCAAAAATTCTCTGAAAGCGGGCGCGAATCTCAGCGGGAAGCTCTTTGAACTCCCCTAGGGCTTCTTCCAGCAATTCAACCTTCCAGATTTTCATTTATAACTCTACGGTTATTATTTGTCCATGGCCCCGGTGACTGTTTTCCCCTGTGGCCAAGCCTGATTTCATGGCTTAACCACTCGAGAATCCCACAATAATAAGCAATTCAGAGCTCAAGGCATCAAATACCGAAAATTCTACTTGTCAGTGCTTACAAACTATCGGTCGGGGGTTCGAGTCCTCCCTGGCGCGCCACCATAAAAAAAAGGGGCTGGATGTAAAAATCCAGCCCCTTACGCATTTCCGAGAGATCGTTCCCCTCATTATTCCCGGCACACGACCATATGTTGCGTCGCTATCCGGACGACACGTCCTCTTGCTTCACGGCGTCTTTGGCACAAACAGCACCGGGCCGGGGTAGTCGCGCATCATGCCGTCCGATGTGAGCAGGGTTATTCCCTCGCTCTTGGCCTGCGCCAGAAGCATCCTGTCGAAAGGGTCCTTGTGGAACATTGGCAGGTCGATGACCGCCAGGGCATGCAGGCTTGTGATGCACAGTTCGTTGTATTGGTTATCCAGCAGGCCACGCCGCAGCACTTCCGGATCGACCCTGAAGTCGCTTCTTCCAAGGCTTTTCTTAATGCCGATCTCCCAGATGCTCGCGGAGCTGAAATAAAGCGTGTTCTTCACGTCACCCACCAAGCTTTCAGCCTTGCCGGGCAAGGTACCAGCCGCCGCCCACAGCAACATGTGCGTATCGAGGAGCAGTTTCATCTGGCACCTTCAAACAGGCACTGTATTTCTTCTTTGCCCATGGAGTCAAAATCGTCCGGGACTTCGATCATGCCCTGCAAAAAACCGATCCTTTTTGCGGGATCCGGCGGTACCTTGAACGCGGTGACAGTAACCATGGGCTTACCGGCCTTGGCGATGACAAAGGGTTCTCCGTTGACTGCCTGCTCGATCAGACGGGACAAATTCGTCTTGGCATCGTGAATGTTCACCTGGTGCATAGGCCCTCCGATGTTAGCTAAGTTCAAGACTAAGTCTATAAGCTCCGAAGCCAAAGTCAACCAGTAAAATATATGATCCATGCGCGTGCGCAGTCTTTTGCGTTCTAAAGCGCATGCATTCACAATGAGCCGAATCATGCACCAAAAAGGCTTAAACGAACGATCTCAGACTAACCGCGTCACACCCCGCCAAAAAAAACGCCCACCCCCAAAGGGGCAGGCGTAACCAAAATAGAACCGCAAGGAAAAGCTAGTAATTGTACCGCCGTGGAGCCTGGTTCGCGAGCTCGACGCCCACTCCGTAGCACCCGCCGCAGCTCCCGTCTTGAGGCGCGCACCAGCGAACCATGCCGAGACACAGGCTCTTGCCGTACAGGCGCGCCTCTTCGGCATCAGGAGCGAACTGGACCTTGATGGTCTCGCCGGGAGACAGGGGATAGTCCATTTCGAGCATGAAACCGGTGGCGCTGAAATTCACGGCCCGGGAAGAAATCTGCCCGTTTCTCGAAAAGCATTTCTCCACCGTACAACGCGCCAGGGACGCTTTCCGCTGCGATTTTCTCTTATCCTGCACTTTCCAGCTCCATTTTGGATGGTGAACGCTATACGTGATGAATGGATAACGCAGCCTTGATTTTGCCCTTGACCAGCCTCCGCCTTTGATCTGCCGCTACTTCTTACGCATGCAATAAACTCCGCCACTATAAAGCATGAGCACTCCACCAAGAGCCAGACTTGCGGGACTCCCCGCCATGCACCCGGCCAAACCCACCGTGCCGACAAAAAGAGGAAAGGATTTGTAGACGCAATCGGGTAGCCAAACTCGCATTGTCATCCTCTCTTGTACTAGATGTGATCATACAAATGATAATCATTCATAAAAAAATCTATACTACATCAAGATTCGAAGCAATATCTTCCTACTTAAGTCACAAAAAACTTTAAATCAACAATAAAAACTTTATATCAGAAATATTTTTTAAATTTGATGCAAACAATATATAATTGCTATTTCAAAAAAACAAAATAACGCCATACATCATCTATTTTAAATAGAAAAAATCTATTTCATAAAAAAACAAAAGTTGATTATCAATAAGCAATTCATTTCACACTGTCCGACCAGTCTGGACAATCATTTCAAGCCGTCATTCATTTAAGTATGCATCGTGCCAACAAGAATTAAAGCCATGAAAAAACCTGAGTGACATTCCCGCGAACGTGTGCCCCACAGGGGTGGGCGGGAATCCATGTCTCAAGGGGATGACGACTTTCTAGAGCGACGTCCGGCGTAAAAACGTCCGGACGGGGCCGTGGCGCAAGCCCGACCTCTCCGGACCGGCTTTTACAGCCCCACCAGCAGCTCCCGGGCCTGGACCAAATCCGGGAAATCCTAGGTGCGCGCCAACAGAGTCGTCAGCAGCCCCCGGGCCTCACCCGTCTGCCCCAGATCGGCAAGAACCCGGGCCAGATGATAGGTCACGGCCGGATCCTCGGGCAGGGACTCATGAGCCTTGCGCAGGAACTGCAGGGCCGCGTCCTTGTCGCCCAGGCGATAATGCACCCAGCCTACCGTATCGAGCGCCGACGGGTCGCCGCCCGCGCTGGCCTTGGTGGCCAGGGCCAGGGCCTCGGAAAGCTGCAGCGGCGTGGGCGCTTGCGCCGTGGCCAGCAGGTAGCCAAGATTGTTGGCCGCAGGCAGCAGGTCGGGGTGACGATCCAAAAGCTTGCGGTAAATGGCCTCGGCTGCGTATTCCGGTCCAAACTGACCACGATGCAACCGGTCATGAAGATCGAACAGGCGTTGTTCTACGTCCGTCCGATATTCATGCCAAGTTATCCCATCCACACCCACTGCCGCATACTTTTGCAATTTCATGAAGCTGTCGTACAGGAGATCACGGGTCACATGATGGAGCAAGGCGGTGAACACCGTTTTCTTGCTGCGCATCGCGGCTTGACGCACACCCTCCAGACCGAATGACACAGCTCCCCGGCCCAGTGTCCGGACCGTGACCGGCTGAAGAGTGTTCCTCTTGATCGAAATCCTTTCCTCCACAAACTCCTCGGATAATCCCTTTCCTTTGTTCGCTTGCTTCTTCGGTACTATGACTTCGTCCGACTGCCTGGCTGCGTTCATGCCGGGCTTCGGCGCTTGGCCTTCCCCGACCGGACCTTCAGTTTGCAAGGCCACAGACAGGCCCTTCCGGGTTCCGCGCAAGAAGTTTCGATGCATGCCAGAGTCTACGACTCCGCCAAGCCGAGAAGCAACTCGCGTTAACGCTGCTTCCCGTGTGGCCTTCCCGATCTGAGAACACGGTCGGCACTCGGAAGTTTGAGATTTCGAAGCTCAATGGCTGGCCTGCACCTGCCTCTGTCAACGCTTCAGCCGCAACATTACTGCCACAACCGCATGACTCGAGGCCGGCGTGATTCGCTATTTCTTCACCGTACGACTCTTTCATTCGCTACTTCTTGCCGGTTTACCGGCGCTTTCTCTCTGAGACCAAGAACTCACTAATCTCATTCAGTCTGTGATCGGTGATTGGGAATAGGCAACGCAACAGGACTGCGATCATCAACCGCATCCCCTGAAACCTTCCACACCCCTTTCCCGAATTCTCAAATCAAGACGCGCAAAGGATACAAGTCCCGTGCCAGCAAGACTTTTCTCGAAACCAGCGGGAAAGCCAGGCCGGGCGGGAGCTGAGCGTTTTCTTCCAGCTGGATTGAATGGATGAATGTTGTCTGATTTGGCTGGATTGTCTTGATTGGTGAATGGTGATTGGTGAGTCGTGATTGGGGTAAGCCGAGCCTCGCAGAGCCAATGCCAGGGACGGCCTTGGAATACGTATTCATCCGCATTGCTTCCCGTGCTTTCAAAAGACATTGGACTTTGAGTGATCGGTGAACTCTGCGCTTTCAAACCAATTAGCGGCTTTGACAGCCGTAACCAACATGGTTATAAACTATGATAAAGACATTCGCACACAAGGGGCTTGAAGCATTTTTCAGAACGGGCTCGACAAAGGGGATTCAAGCCAAGCATACATTCAAGTTGTCTTTGATACTTGACCGGCTTGATGCCGCAACGTCTCTGCAAGCAGGCCGTTGAAAAACGGCGATCTGCTGCGTCATCAAAAAATCCAGACCGCTTATGTATGCGCAATACACCGCGCGTCCTGGATTTTTTCGTTTCCTTGCATCTCACCATTTTTGAACGGCCTGCGAATTATGATTTCTTTAACAATCAGCAAGACGTTCATTTCCCAGGCGCTGGGCTTCATCCCCTTCAGGGCAACCTGACTGGCCATTGGTCAGTTAGGGTTTCAGGCAACTGGCGGGTGACGTTCTGACTCGAAAATGGTGACGTTCACGTCGTCAATTATCTCGACTATCATTAGGAGGCCGCATGCAGACCAGAACCCGTAAACCGACGCACCCAGGCCGCATCATAGAGCACCACTACCGGAGGCCCTTGAACTTGACCGTCACGGCCCTGGCCGGACACTTGGGTATATCCCGGAAGCACCTTTCCAACCTTATCAACGAAAAGGTGGGAATAACTTCGGATATGGCCATGCGCCTTTCCCGTGCTCTCGGGACTTCTCCCGATCTGTGGATGAACATGCAGAAAACTCGGGATTTATGGGAAGCGGAACACGAGCGCACCGGCTGGGAGGAGGTGAAACCTTTGCCCGGAGTGCAAGGTGTTGGCGGCGTTAATGCGGTGGCGGATTAGGGAGTGGTGATTGGTGATTGGTGATTGGAAAAGGCAACGGCTGAGGCAAAGGGAAAGACATTTCAGATAGAGGTGTCTCTCAATGGCTCTATCACTGAATGATGATTGGGAAAAAAATTGACCTGTCCATTCACTATTCACCATTCACTATTCACCATTTCAGGTCTACCATTGGCAGACACACGGAAATTCCAGAAAAGATTGTGCGCCAAATCGAAAAACAAACCGGTGTAGCGTTGCATTAAAAGGAGGTCGTCATGGCCTATTATTTTCTGATTTTTCTGCCCGTCGTTGAAGGCGGGTATGCCATCTTGTCTCCTGATTATCCGGAACTCACGTCGCAAGCCGATACTCTGGAAGAATGCATGACCATGGGAGCGGACGCGCTGGCCATTATGGCCGAAGAGTACGCCAAGGCACGCAGGCCTCTACCCGAACCGTCCAGCATGGCTCAGGCCCGGACGTTTGCCGTGAGCGAAATTGACGACAGCGTTGATCTGAGTCGCGAACCGATCTTGCAACTCATTCAGGCGCCAAACGTGGACATGACCCCAGTCAAGATATCCATCAGCCTGCCCAAGTCTGACCTGGAAGCAATCGACGCCAAGGCGCGTCGCCTGGGCATGACCAGATCCGGCCTGCTGGCCAGTGCCGCCAAGGTGTATCCCGGAGGAAAAGGACGCGGAGCCTCTTGCTGATTGGTGATGCTGGTGAAAAGGGATTGGTGAATAGTGAATGGTGATTGGTGATTGGAAAAGGCAATCCAGATAGAGGTGTCCGTCGATGCCTCCATCGATGCCTCCTACCCCCGCTCCTCCGCCAGATACTCCATAAGAGCCTCCTCATCCATGGTCGGCGCCAGGGCGTTGCCTTGGGCGTAGGTGCAGCCGTGTTCCTGCAATGAGCACAGGCGCGTTGCGTCCTCGACGCCGGGGGCGATGAGGATGAGGCCCGTGCTCCCGGCGATGGAGGAGAGGCTTGCCAGCACGCCCGGATCGTTCTGCAGGGAAGCGTTCAGCTTGAGCCCGCGCAGCGGGAAGTGGTGCAAATCCGCAAGGGAGATGTGGGTCGCGTCGAAATGATCCACGACGATGCCCACCCCGGCCTTGTCCACCTCCGCGAAGATACTTGAAAACCGCTCCCCGAAATACTTCAGCCATTCCTCGCGCACCTCAAGAACAATGGCCTCGGGGCAGAGGGCATTTTCGAAGACGACCTCCGTCAACTCCTCGATAAAGCCAAGACGCAACGCGTTTCTGAGAGAAACGTTGAGGCCCAGAAAAAAACCTTCCCCCATGATCTGCTGAAAACGCTTCAAAGCCGCGCAGGATTTCCGGACCGCCCACGCCTCAAGTTCGAACACCACGTCGCTATGCTCGGCAAAAGGCAGAAACCATTCGGCCCGCAACAGTCCCTTGCGCTTGTGGTTCCAGCGCATGTAGGCCTCGACTCCGCGGATCGTTCCGGTCTGCAGGTGCACTATCGGCTGATAATGCATGCACACTTCGTTCTCCAGAAGCGCGTTGCGCAGCCCGCTTTCGATCCGCAAGAACTGCACGGCCTCGTTGTTCTGCCGATCATCGAAAATCACAATCTGCCGCTCGCCCCGCTGCAGCGCCCGTCCGAGCGCGGCCGTGGCATCTTTGAGCATGTCCTTTTCGTCCGTGTAATTCCGGGGGGCCATGACCACGCCAAAGCTGCACGTCACCCGCAGCTCGCTCTGACCGAGCTTGAAGGCCCTTGCGGTTTCCTCCTGGATGCGCTGCGCGACGCGGACGGCTCCGATGACGTCGGGGACATTGTCCAGCAATATGAAAAACTGCTCGGAATCCAGATACGCCGGAATATCGAGCGTGCGCAGACATTTTACGGTCCGCTTTGCCAGCATTTCAAAAAAAGCCTTCTGATCCTCGATCTGGGGAAGAACCTGCTCCGCATTGTCGATACCCATGACCAGTAAGGCGAAAGCGTAGTCAGGATGTCGAATGGAGCGCTTCAGGGCGTACTGCAGGCTGTCGGAAAACGTGTGGTCGGAACCTGCTTTCGGGCTATCCGAGCCCAGCGAATCCGTGGTCGGATGATAATGCGCGGAGAAAAAAAGCGGATGGCCCTTCTCATCCTTGTGCAGATAGACGCGGACATGGCAGGGCACGAACTTTCCACCGGACGTCTGCAACTCCGTATCAAGTTCCTGTGTGCGGCCTGTTTCAAGAAGGGAGGCCAGAACATTTTCCTGCAAGGCCTGAAAATCCAGGCTCGCCAGATCGACGGTCCAGTTCCGTGTCGCAAGATCGTATCGGGAATATCCGCAAAGATTGAGGAAAGCCTCGTTTCCTCCCAGAACCCGCCCGTCGGCATACCCGGCCAATACCGGCGTTTCCAGATGGCTCAGTATCTCTTCCATGAAAACATTCTTCTGCGCCAGGCGGTGATATTCGACAAACCCGTCGAGAACCGAATCGGCCAGAGTCGGTGCCCCGGCGTGCCTGTCTGTTTCGGAAGACAGATCCGGCCGCAGATAGACATCCGCATCGATGATCACGGCGGGAGAGGTCATGAGCGCACCCAAAACTTCGGGCTGCAAGGGGGGACGCACCAGCGTGAAGGACACCATGGCCGACCTGTGCCCCCCGGAGCGCACAGGCGTCTGGCCTGCAAGATCATCCGTAACGGGCTGCGAAGGAGGCTCGGCACGGACGACGCAAACCGTGAACGCGCCACCCGCCTCATTCGGAAAAAGATCCGGCGCCAATGGAACGACTTCTCCCTCTGCATCGAAAATCGTATCGTCGCGCTGGTGGCTTCGCGCCTGGCCCAGGCATTCCCAGTCTTCCTCGCCCTCGTCAGGCACAAGCCGATGGCCTGCACGTCGTGCCTGCGTTTTGAGTGCATCAAAAAAATTGCGGACGCTCTGCCCGGAAGTGCAGATCACAATGCAAGAATCGACAGGCAGAAGAAGGAGAAATTTGTCCAGATCGGGAGATACGCGACGCAAACGAAAATATTCCGTTTTTCCTGAAGCATTCAAGGAAGGAAATGAGAAAAAAACCAATTCTTCCGGTGAAAGCAAGTTATTACTCACGGCACATCTCGGGTGATTTATCTCATCTTTTAGAACTCGAACTTGCGTGAAAGTATCAAGACACAAATTGTTTTTCTATACATTGCGGTCTTAAAGTCAACGAAAGTGGCATTATCCCCGTCGCCACAGCCATTGCAGAAAGCCCATCATGCCATATACAAGGCGTATATAGCAACACGGGAGGATACCATGGAATCAGGGACCGTATTCATCAACAACCGCACCAGGCCGTACGCCTGCCAGCCGGGACGCGGTTTCCGGATTCCGTGAAGAAGGTGCAGGTCAGGGTTGTTGGCAAAGAGCGGATTCGCACCCCGGTCGATGCGGCCTGGGACAGCTTTTTTCTCGGCGATCAGACCGCCACCGACGATTTCATGACCGAACGGGCGAGCCAGACACAATCAGAGCGGGAAGCATTGTAACCATGCTCAAATATCTCCTAGACACAAGCATTGTCATCTATGTCATCAAGAATCGTCCCCCTGTCTGTACTTGAAACCTTCAACCAGAACCAAGGTCGCATGGCCATCTCTTCCATAATCTTTGCGGAGCTTGCGCACGGAGTGAAAAAAAGCGCCAACCCGGCTCGAAACCTGTCCATGGTGGAAGACTTTGTCAGCCGTCTCGACGTGCTCCCCTACGACGACAGGACCGCCTGGCAATACGGCATCATCCGCGCCGCCCTGGAGCGACAGGGAACGCCCATCGGCGTCAACGATCTGCACATCCCAGGCCACGCCCGCAACCTGGGCATGATCATCGTCACCAACAATCTGCGGGAATTCGAACGGGTTTCGGGAATCAGCGAGGTAAATTGGGTGCAAGAAGAGCATCGATTGGCTTGGCCCTGCCCAATCACCATTCACTATTCACGATCTTTTCCCACATACTTGGGCAGGAATTACTTTTCTTCGACCTTGAATTTGTTCATCCCGAAATTCCGCGACGGGTTGGGGTATTTGCTGGTCAGGAGCAGCTTGTTGTCCTTCAGGAAGCCCAGTACGTGATCCACCCGAGGCGCCACCTCGGTCGGATCCATTTCATACAGGTTCGACACCAGATGCACGCATTTGTCTCGGGAAATTCTGTTGTACATGAACAACAGCACGGTCGTACCTTCGACCCCCTTGAATTCTGCCGGCTCGAAAAGTCCCTTTTTGCTGCCCATGACAACGCCGGTGTCGGACAACTCGACCGAAACGTAATTTCTGGCCACAATGATGATATCTTCCTCAACCGTTTCGTTGTGCGCTTGAACGCCAATGGCGCAGCACAAAAAGGCAATGGTCAGAGCGATGCTCAGCGGCACCTTCACTTTGAAGCGTTTCATGATTCCCTCCTTTCCCAGGCATCCTTCCCGTGCTCGTATCAATCCCCGTGCCACAAGCCAGCCGCCATGCCCAAACCATCGACCAACAAAGACCTGCGAGGCTTTTAGCGAATGTTGTACAGCCGAATGAAGGGATGCTTTTGTCTGATTTTTCCGGAAACTGGAAAATTTTCCAATGGACAGACGATGGCAGGAAATAATCAGCGCGGTGGAATGAGACAACGGAAACAATGAAAGGATGCGGGGAAGGCATGCACGCCGCAGTGCTTACAATTCAGGGATGATCAGTATGCAAAAACCGAACAGGCGCCCGCGAGACATCGCGTTCGAGCCCCACTCTCAGGACGGATCTTCAGGAGAATCACTGAAAACATCCTCGAAGGCCCGGGCATCAAGGATGCGCTCGGCCCAGAGGTCGAGCTGTTCGGGCGTGGCCATGCGCAAACGTTCCTGGACCCGGATATCCAGAACATCCTGTCCAAAACGCTTGGTAAGTTGACGCTGCAGAACCATCAAACGACCTTCCTGGCGGCCTTCCTGGCGACCCTCCTGACGACCTTCCTGACGACCTTCCTGACGACCCTCCTGTTTTCCCCTGTGAAGCAGACGTTCGGCAAGCGTCATGATTGTACCCTTCTTGGTTGATGAAAGTAGCATTTCGGCTGCATCATGCATAACGTTTTCCTCGATGTCCATGGTCTGGGTCAGATAACGGAAGATGACCTGGACCCAGCGCAGAGACGGTTCATCGTCATCAAGCTCGCTCAGGACCCGGTAGATGTCGAGCAGATGCTCGATGGCCCGTGGATCGTTCTTGGCGCGAAAACAGGTCAGCAGCAGACGCAATATGATGGAGCCCTTGATGCGTTCCTCGGATCCAGGAGAAAAATCATGGAAAGCCAAGGCAAAATCCGGAACATACGCCTTGAAACCGGCGTCCGGCAAAGCCACGAGCTCGCCCAAGTGAACAGCACGCTGCCTGGTTTTGCCGTGATATACGACGATGGGGATGATGAGCGGCAGGATCCTGCGCGCTTTGCGCTGCTTGCGGGCCAGTTCCCAGATTTCGAGCATGTAGCGCAGCACCTGCAGGGCCACGAAACGGTCGGGGGTGCTTTTGTGCTCGAACAGGAAATAGACATAGGCGGGTCTGTCACCGCTCAGCCGGACCTCGTAGAGCAGATCCGAATGGTGCATGGTCTGATCCGGGGCCACGAAGGTGTCCTTGCAGATGGCCAGGGTTTCAAGACGAACATGCCTGACGACGGCCTCCGGCAAATACTGACGCATGAAATCCGCAGCGACATCCTTGTGACTCATGGTTTCGCGAAAGAGCGCGTCGTGAATGTTGTTGACCATTTGCATGGCGCGACCACTACGTCAGGCGCGCCCGGAGAAACAACACCACCTTTTACCGGAAAACCCCGTACGGGTCGGGAAGGCAATCCCTGGATCAAATGAAGGGCAAAATCATGGTGGCACCCAAAAGGCCAAAAAAAGGGGATGCACGTGCATGCAACCCCTTATTTCTTACTGGAGCCAGGAAAGAGAATTGAACTCTCGACCTACTGATTACGAATCTGTCGGAATGGCGTAAATCCCTGTAAATTCGCGGCTCGCCGTTGATGTCGCACTATGCATGAAAGTGTTAATAATTGTTGACATAAATCAATCAGTCAGCTTACACTAACCTCCATTAACGCTCATTGTAGCCAAGGGCCTAACTGCCACACTAACTGCCACACCTGCCACAGTGTGGCAGTTGGTCATCTGATTGAAAATCAGGAGGTCGTATGCTGACCACAAAGGAGATCGAGAAGGCCCTTCGGGCCGGAAAAAATGTGATCTTGACCGACGATGCGCCCCGAGGAGGAGGCAAGCTGGTTTTCCGGCTTCGCGGCGGTGCGGCGGCCTGGTTGTTTCAGTATTTTCTGCGCGGCAAGCGCAAGTTCATCAAGGTTGGATCTGTGGAATCCAAGTCCTTGTCCGAAGCCCGGGCCGCAATTGAGCCTCTGCGCGCCATCCTGGACAATGGGCTGGACCCCCAGGCCGAGTTGGAGCGTGAAGCGCGAGAGAAGTCGGAGCAGGAACTCCAACACCGAGCCATGGGGTCCGTGGAAAGCATGTTTGCGGATTACGTCAGACATCTCAAGGATCAGGGCAAATCGTCCTGGCCGGAAGTGCAGAGAGCGCTGCTGAGTGGCAAATACCCTGCTGCCGACACACTTGGGAGGGATACCAAGGCCAAGGATGTCTCGGTCGGGGACGTGGCCAGTCTTCTGCGCGAGACCGCAGCTCGGGGCGAAGTCATGGCGGCCCGGCTTCGAGCGTACTTGTCCGCTGCCTTCAATTCGGCTCTGACTGTTGAGCACGACTGGCGGGTTAAGAACCCCTCCGGCGTCGTTTATGGTTTGGAGTCCAATCCTGTGGCTGCCACACCTCGGGGTGGGCAGAACGTGGGCAAGCGCGCCCTCTCCGTTGAAGAACTGGGCCAAGTGTGGCGCGAGTTGCCCATGAAGACCAGCTTTTTGCTGGGAAACTGCTTTAAGCTTATCATTGCCGTGGGTGGTGCCCGCCCCCTGGAAGTTCTGCATTCAAAATGGGACGAGTTCGACCTCGATGGCAAGGTGTGGCACCTTCCAGGAGAACGGACCAAAAATAGCCGCGACCATGATTTGCCGTTGTCAAAAAGGGCGCTGGAAGTCTTGCGTGAACTGAAGGCAAAAAGTTGTTCAGAGTATCTGTTCCCCTCGGCCCACGATGCCGGAAAGCCTGTGCCCATTGCTAGCCTCGCTAAGGCAGTCACTCGGTTCTGCGACGGTAGCGAGAGGGACGGGCGTCGTATGGATCACTGGACGCCTCGGGATCTTCGGCGCACCGTTCGCACCAGACTCGGGGATGTCGGGGTCTCGGGACATGTGATGGACTGCTTTTTGAATCACGGATTGACCGCCAGTGTCGGCGGGAAGCACTACGACAGGTCACAGCATATGGCGGAAAAAACTCGCGCCCTGGCCATGTGGGATTCGATCCTGGACAGGGCCTTAGGCCAAGCAGAGGCCAGCAAGGTCATCAATATTTCAAGGTAGGGAAAAGTGGACAAGCAAACGAAAGATTATCTGAACAGCTTGCCCCCTGAAGACCGGGAACGGGTTGAGCATTACATGGATGCGCTGGGGGTCAGCACTTTTGGTGAGTGGGGGGCTCTAAATGAGGCGATGGACCAAGGAGAAGCAGCCTGCCAAGTCGATCGGGTTGTCGAGATCATCGAAGCAGGAGAAAAGCCGGGACGTGCAAACGTGGGTCGTGCTCTGCTCAACGTTGCCAAGTACGACGACATAGAGACGCCCCCAACCCTTCTTGAATATGCAGGGCTGTTGCTTGTCCACGGTGTTGAGCGGGGACGCAACCCAAAAAAGGGCGTCAAAAGTAAACTCCTGCCTAGTGCCGGTGAGGCGTTTAGTGTTGTTGAGACTTCAGAGAACCCAAGCCGTGACACTCGTATATATCGCATGTGGACCGAATTAAAGGCAAGCGGGGTCAAGGGCGAGACACTCTGGAAAACCCTCAGCGATAAGTTCTACAACGAGTTTCCACCGCGCAGTGATAGAGATCAAACTGCGGGGGTTAGTCGCCGCGCGCTCCAGAACATCATCAAAAAAGAGAAGTCAAAAAGAAACATTTCCTAGTTCATCGTCAAACAAGCATAATTCCCGTCAAAGTCCGGGGCAGAACATCAACGTGTCTGCCCCGGACTTTTGCGTCTGCGGCTGCCACTAACCGAACGAGGAGAACATCATGTCGTTCAGTTTTCATTCAAAGGCGGAGTCGTGGGTCGGGGAGTTGGTGCTCCGTAGTCAGATCGAAGAGTTCAGCGAGGGCACATTCAAGCCCAGCAGCATGCGTACGCTCGATTCCATGGGGCGCGGACCTGCGGAAAGGATTCGTGTCGGCGGCAAGATCGGCTACCCCAAATGGCCGCTCGCGGAATGGCTTGACTCCAAATGCCGCTTTGAACATCGGCGGTCGTCTGCGGCGCAAAAGGACGGTGCCGCATGAAAAACGCCCCAACCAACCTTTCGACTGGCCGGGACGGAGGCGCAAACACTTGCCTACTATCCGTTTTTAACAAAATTGTCAACCTAGTGAAAATCTCAGGCACCTACGTCCTGTTCACCCTCGTCGGTTTAGGCGGGTCCGCTGTGGGCCTGATCGTGCTGGTCGCCGCCATGGTGGCCTGGGAGGTGGTCAGCCATGCCAACTAGCCCATGCAGTACTTGCCCCTTCCGACCCGTGATGCCTGACCGAGCCTATTTTGAGCAGCACGGGTTAGGCGTCTCCGAGGTGGCCCGCCGCCTCGGAGTCTCCGTATCCAATGTCAGCCGGTGGTTCACCTCTGGCCACGTTCCGGTCGGCCGACGCGAGGATCTGCTTCGACTGGCCGTGGAATTGGCCTGCAGGAACGAGCCTAAACTGCCTGCCAAGAAGGAGGTCAGAAATGAATTCTCAGACCTCTAAATTTCTGAGTCCAATAATCGGCCAGATCCCGCATGCCCTCAAGGCCCTGGGCCGCTGGTTCGTTTGGGAGGCTGTGCCGAAAGACGACCGAGTTGACAAGGTACCTCACAACCACAGGACCCGTCACTCCTGCAACGCGCACGATCCGGTTATTTGGTCATCCTTCAAGGACATCATTGTCGCCCATGCTGGAGGCGGCTGGAGCGGCATAGGCGTTCTTCCTGGGGAAGGCGTCCTTGGTGTTGACCTCGACAAATGCCGCGATCCCGAGACCGGAGCCGTTGAGTCTTGGGCGCAGGAGATCGTTGACCGGATCGGCAGCTACACTGAGACGTCCCCAAGCGGCACAGGGGTGCGCGTCTTCGTGCGCGGCACAGCACCTGGGTCACGGAAGAAGCGCGGCAGGATCGAGATGTACAATGGCGAGGGTGGGAATTTCCTGACCGTGACGGGTCACGCCATTCCAGGCTCCGCAACGGATGTGGTGGAGAACCAGGCCGGCGTCGATTGGCTCTACAGAACCCACCTGGCCGGTGACGAGAAGTCGGTTGAGGCCACTTCTGTGATCGCTGGAGAGTCCCGGTTGACCGACGAGGAGGTGCTCGATGCCATAAGGGCCAGCGCCCAGGGCGAGAAGTTTGCGGCGCTGTACGATGACGGAGACTGGGAGAACTATGACTACCCATCGCAAAGCGAGGCCGATATGGCTTTGATGTCCATGCTGGCCTGGTGGACCGGGTCCGATCCTGAACAGATGGAGCGAATCTTCTCAGACTCGCAACTGGCCCTACGGGAAAAGTGGCAGGATCGGGAGGATTACCGAAAAAGCACCATCGCCGGAGCCGTCAAAGCAAACGGAGGTAAGCACTTCTGTGGTCAAGGTCCGTCTATGACGCCCGAGGATGCCTTCGCGGAGGTCGAGACCACCGCGCAGCCTGCGCAAGGGCAGGCATGGCCCGACTACGTTCCCTTCGCCGAGGACCCTCCGGAAATGCCCCGAGGTGTCCTGCCCGGGCTGCTCGGAGAGTTCGTCGAGGCCTTGAGCGAGGCCATCCAGACTCCCCGAGAACTGGCGGCCATCAATTCCCTTGGCGTGGTCGCCCTGGCCGTCCAGAGCTGCGGCGTGGTGCGCGTTAAGCCGGACTACCACGAGCCTCTCAACATCTATGGACTTGTCGCGTCTGAGCCCGGAGAAAGGAAAAGTGCCGTAGTTTCGGCGTGCAAGGCGCCGCTTGTTGAGTGGGAACAGAAACAGGCTCAGAACCTGCGTGAGGAGATCCGAAGGGCCAACAGCTTTAAGAGAACCGCGGATAAGGCCATCGAGGCGGCTCGGCAGCGAGCGGCGCGTTCAAAGTCCTCCCAGGAGTTGGAAGCTGCCCAGGCCGAGATATTCGCCATGGAGACAGAGTCGCCCGTGGTGCCCGTCCCGCCCCGATTGTTATGCGACGACATCACACCGGAAGCCCTGGCCGAAGCTTTGGCCCAACACGGAGAGTCCTTGGGCATCCTCGAAGCGGAGGGCGGCCTTTTCGAGAAGCTGAACGGGTTGTACACTAAGGGCGTCCCCAACATCGACATAGTGCTCAAATCATTCGGCGGCGAACCCGTTTCGGTGGATCGCAAGAGTAAGGAGCCCATCCTCTTGCAGCGGCCCAAACTTACCTTGGTCCTGACCCCCCAACCCATTGTATTGGCCGACGCACTGGGAAACCGCGCATTCATGGGGCGCGGTCTGGTCGCTAGATTCATGTTGGTCCTGCCCCGGTCCAGGGTTGGATTCCGCATCAACAGCGGAACTCTGGACAAAGCCCTGGCCGCACGGTGGGATCTCTTCATCAGTAGTCTGCTGGACACTTCGGTCGGTATCGAGCCCCGCGAGATTCCGCTGTCAGGGAAGGCGTTCCGCCTATGGTTGTCCTTTACCGACAGTGTTGAGAAGGCCCAGCGCACTGGAGGCGAATTCGAGCACATCAGACCTTGGGCAAGCAAGCTGAGCGGGCTCACCGTACGTATCGCCGGACTCTTTTCCGTTGTGGAGCGCAGTGAAGTCTCACCGGCCCAGATCAGCGAAGCGACCATGGCGAGAGCTGTGCAGTTCGCTGAATGGCTCGCGCAACATGCGAAGCACGTCTTCGGCGCGTTCAGCACGGAAGGGGTGCTTGGGGTCGCCAAGGCGGTTCTCGAGTGGCTCCAGCGCGAACAGCGAGAGGAGGCCACAGGCCGAGAGATCTTCAAAGCCCTGCGCGGCCGATATCCCACCATGAAGGAGTTGCGCCCTGGCCTGGACGAACTGCTCGACCGTGGAGCCTTAGTTCGTGACTACAGAGGGGCATCATCAGTCGGACGGAAAAAGGAAGTGTATCTGGTCAACCCTGAGGTCCATCAGAACAAGGTGGCAGAGCCCGATCTGGTCAACCCCGAGGTTCATCAGACCCAGACGGCAGAGCCAGATCTGGACTATAGCGACCTATAAGCGGTTTTGGGCATTTTGGGCTGAAATCGGGAAGGAGAGAAGATGTCAGGAGTCACAGAGGGGAGTATTGGGCATTTTGGACCACTGGGCTTAAAAGCGAATTGAGACCTTTTTTCTCTCTCCGAACCTCAGGTCATACATATGACCATATGCCCAAAATACCCAAAACTCTCCCCCGTGGCCATGATTGGCACCAAAACTCATACGGTCTTAAATAGTCTTAACTCCAGTGGCGGCAAAGAAGTAACACGTCTGCGAAAGGACTCATTGTTTCACAAAAAATATGGCCAGCAATAAGCAGGCGGCCGGACAGTGTTTCACAGCAGAAAATGTTTCACAAGGAAGGAGTCAAACGATGACATATCTTGAGAAGGTTCTTGAACTGAGTCGGTATCTGGCACGCCCAGGCCGTGTGATGATGATCAACGTTCAGCATGATGATGCCTGCGCCCATTGGCGCGGCCTGCCATGTGATTGCAAGCCTAACATCGTACTCCACGATATCATCGATGCTGACGAGCCGCAGGAAAAGGATTTCAACTGAACGAGTCGCGGCGGATGGCATCTTTGCATTTTATTGCTGTTGGCCCTGGCCCGTATGGGCCAGGTAATGATGCCGGGCATCTGGAACTGAACGGCCCCAGGTGGGGCCTCATCCCTCACTGGTGGAAGAAAGACGTCTCGCCGTCGCTGACCTTCAACGCGCGCTCCGAGGATGCCATCGAGAAGCCGACCTGGCGCCACAGCCTGCGCAGCATGCGGTGCCTGATGCCCGCACGGGGATGGTATGAGTGGAACGAGAATGAGCAGGTCAGGAACGAGGGCGGCCGGAAGGTCAAACAGCCCTACTTCATCTCACTGCCCGACTCGGACGTTATTGCCTTCGCAGGCCTTTGGGCTGTCTGGCAGGGCCAAGACGGCGCCCAAGTCCTTTCATGCGCGCTGATGTCCAAGACAGCCGCCCCCTCCATCGCCCACATCCACGACCGAATGCCCGTCGTTCTCAAACAGGAACACTTTGCAGCCTGGCTCGACCCGAAGACTCAGAGGCAGGACGTCCAAGAGAGCCTCTCTGACGCCCTTTCGGACTTTATGAGCTATCCTGTGAGCACGAAGGTCAACAATGCCCGCAACGACTTCCCGGAGCTGCTGGAGCCCTCGACACCAATCTGACAGCCAGCACGATCAATACTTCCTCACCATCCCCGTCACCACGCCCAGTATCTCCATATCCTGCCCCGGCCTGATGCGCAGAGGCAGAAAATCTCTGTTCTCAGGGTCAAGGGCCCAGACTCCGGACTTTCTGTTTAGGCGTCGGACACAAATGTCCCCATTTACGACCGCAACCACAATCATGCCGTGCCGAGGCCTATGGACCGGTCGACGATGAGAACATCTCCGTCGAGTATCCCGGCACCGACCAGCGCGTCGCTCTTGGCCCTGACCATGAACGTATCCGGAGGGTTCCTGATCATATGTCTGTTCAGGTCCAGTTCAGCTTCGATGTAGTCATCGGCAGGGGATGGGAAGCCAGGCTGAGATGTGAGATGAGTACAGGCCCCTCTAGGCTCATCTCGCCCAAGGCTGCACGGAGATCAGCCAGCGCGGCCAAGGCGCGCCTCATGGAATTGGCCGAGGAAATCATCGCAGTCCTGGGTCAAGACCCTAATGCCGAAATCCGTGTGAACCTTGAAATACACGCTGACTACCCTAACGGGGCTTCTGACCAGATCAAGCGGGCCGTAACGTTGTGGACGGGACTGAAGACGGCTGAAAGGGAGGGATGAGACCGTTAAGATGTATGGCAGAAATAGAGTCTCAACTTTAAGCAAATATCACAAGAGGGCATTAAATGAGCGCCAAGACATATTATTTTGCTTAGATATACTGGCTCATGGAGTCCATTGCTATGCGCTTCTCGAGCATTGGGCACGAGATTCTTGCAAAATTGAGAAGGCCGTATTTTGCGCTTTAGTAAAGCCATCAACACATTGCTCAAGGAAAACATACTCAAACTCATCATCGCTCATATTATCGAATTCACTGACTGCACCCGTTGTGGAATTTCTTGACATTAATATATCTAAGATCGGAACAAACTTGTTTTTTTCATCTGCCCTAACGCGGACTAGTGAAATATTGATACCTTCTTCCAATCGTTGAACAAAAACCTCATATGTTTCTTTGAACATTCGAGCCATATCCAAGCCAATCAATCTACCATACTCTTCAAATCCCATAGCTTCAGCACCTGATTGCTCCTTCAAGTAACCATCAACACACTTCATCGTGTGATCGTGATTTACTTTCAGCACTTTATTCAACGAGTCGATGACAATGCCTCGAAGTACGTCATCTGGTTTAGATGCCTTACAAATAGCCAACCATAATATGGACCAAGCAAAAAATTGGCCACTGTGCTGGAAAATATTTGAATAGCCCTTCCTGGAACAATATCTGTCGAAATTATTGCCGACATTTCTGATAAATGATGATGCAAGAGACCCTGCATCTCGCCTCATTACACCCGCCTCACCAAAGGAGGACATTACCTCTTTTTTTTCTTTCTTTTCTTTCTTTTCTTTCTCGAAACCCTCAACGACCCAATACGTTAGGGTAACAAGAAAGTAAGTCACAAGATATACGGCGACACCCACAAGCGGGAATTCAACAAATATCTCTTCATCACGCAAGATGTAATCGTCCACAAGTAAATATGTATAGACGCCAACTGCAAGCAGTACTGAAACAAATAAACGAAGTCGACGTTTTCCTTCGCTCACCTTTATAATCAACTTTGTCGGTATTAGATTCATAACATTTCTCTTTACGTATAAACAAGTGACTATATAGTTTCTTGATAACACCGACTCAGTGATGATTTGACAGCGAGGAGGCCACCAAGCGACCATTTCCTAACTGACCAACGATCAGACGTTGCACAGTGTCCTTGCCCCTGATGCCGCAAAGTTTTCGACCTAGTAGCGTAGCACCGAAAGTTTCGCAATCCGCATAATTGTAGGACAAGAAAGTTTCTCTCCTACACGAGAAAAGGGCTTGATTGGGCGACATGCATGGCAAAACTTCATCGAAGGCCTGAGCCATATATGACGACGACGCCCGTACTGGCTTGAAAGTCTGGATTATCCCGCGCAGGTTAATATCATGGCAAGCTTTTCGTGGTATGACGTGAAGGTGATTGTGACGGTGAAGGAAAAGATCTATTTTCTGCAAGCAAGAATTTTGTGGTCGTCGAAGACAAGGCTCTGATCGCCCTGAACCGGGTGGAACCGGCTAGAAGGTGGAATTGACCCGCAACGCGCACCGCTTGACTTCAGCCACCAAAATACCATAATTCCATTTCACACATGCAGAGTGGCGCGAGGGATCTGGCCCTATGACCGCCCGGCAACCTGATCACAGTGATCAAGGTGCCAAAGCCAGCCCGCAAGGGACCATGAGCCACTAGTAAAGCTCTCCAGTCCAGGGGAGCTTTTCTTGTTCCTGGCATCCAAGTTCCTCACGCGGGTTCACCATGCAACCGCAGGAGGACATCATGCTGGGAGCCATCGCCGGAGACATCATCGGAAGCATCTACGAGCGGCACAACACCACCCGCTATGACTTCGAACTCTTCACCAAGCACTCCACCTTTACCGACGACACGGTCATGACCGTCGCCATGATGGATCACATCCTGTCCCGTGATGACCTAAATGACACGATCAGGAAGTGGTATTCGCGCTATCCCCGGAGAGGTTACGGGCCCGGGTTCCGCGCCTGGATCGGCGGGCACGCCAAGGGCATGAGCCGGGGCAACGGCGCTGCCATGCGGACCAGTCCCTGGGCCTGGATGCCCTATCCCCGGGAAGAGATGATGGAGAACGTCGAGCGGTGTGCCCGTGTCACCCACGACAGCCCTGACGGCATTGCAGGCGCCATCGCCGTCGCGGATGTCATCCGTGATATTCGGGACGGATTCGGAAAGAAAATGACAAGGAACGGCATGGAGGGCTTTGCAGATGGGTATGAGAGGCTGCGATGGCCTCCCAGGATCAAGCAGCCTGGTGGCCTGGCCAGGGAATCCGTCCCCGTGGCCCTGGCGGCCGCGCTGAACTCCACGAGCTTCGAGGACGCCATCAGGAAAGCGGTAAGCGCCGGCGGCGACTCAGACACCATCGCGTCTATTGCCGGGGCTGTGGCCGAGGCCATCTATGGCCGCCTACCCGACGACATCCTGTACGAGATCCGCGACCGGTTGCCTTCGGACTTGATGAACGTCGTCGACGCCTTCTACTACAACTGGGTGGACCCGGACATCGCTTACCCCAGGACGCTCAGGGAGGGCGATGAGTCCGGCTCGGCCCCGCCCAGCGACCCGATATACCGGAGGGGCTTTGCGTTCGGCATTATTGGTGGCCGACGATAAGGAGGAGTAAGGTTATGACGACAGACAAGGACACGCCGATACCGGAAGCTTCAGCAGATGCCCCGGATCTCAATCACCCGGACGACCTGCAGATTCAAGCCTTCAACGATTTTGAAGCGGCACTGTTGGATCTGTACAAAAAACACGGAGGTACGCCATGCCAGTGAGACACAACCCGCCCGGGACACCACTTCCGGACGACCACCCGCTGAAGGGCGGATGCATAATCTTTGGGATGAAACCACCGAAAGCTTGGCTAGAAAGGCAGGCGGCGAAAAAACTCGCAGCCCAAGAGCTTACCTCAACGCCAGAACAGGAAAAATCCTCTCCGGTCAAGGAATAGGAGGTCACTATGGAAGAGTTAGCTCCTCTCACAGAAGGTGAAAAACACCAAACGAAATGGGACGATGTCATTGCCCGGCAGACTGGTGAAAGGACCTGGACAATTACTCGTCCGCTTGCGCCTGGCTGGCACATAACCGAGACGCTGGCTCGGCGCTGTGATGAAAACGACTGGGTTAGGACATGCGATGTCACAGGCACAGACCTGAACTCTACCGGAGAAATGCACGCAAGTGCGTGTGTGGGATACATCTATCCGGTCACGGAGCGCTATGCGGCCGCATGGCTGGATATGTACTTCCCTGACTCCACTCCTGCCCGGGAGACGGACAGCGAGGAGCAAGCCCTTGAGCAACCGAAGGTCCAGAACATTGAATAAAGGAGGACTACGGCTATGCCAGTGAAAATCAACCCACGGGGAACGCCCCTACCAGACGGCCATCCGCTGAAGGGCGGATGCATAATCTTAGGATGGAATCGACCGCCCTCCTCCGCGAAGCCATCGACGCCGACAGCAGAACCCTCTTCCAAGCCGGATCTTTCCCCGTTCGAGGTCGAGGCCCACAAGTCCTACGAGTCGGCGATGCGGGACCGGTACGAGCAAGCTACGGGGAACAAACGCCCGGCGGAAGCTCCTTCGTCAGAGGCTGACACCTCCGGAGAACCTTGGCACGGATGAGTGATTTCGAACTCATGTCCTCGGGTCTGCCCCTTGCCGAATCAGCCCGGTGGGGGGCTCTTTTTTGGCCTGCTGGTGGGGATAGGGCGCGCCCTAACTGCCACACTAACTGCCACACTTTGACAAACAACAAAGAAAAAGCGCTCATGGTTTCACATAAGCGCTTATTTTTACTGGAGCCAGGAAAGAGAATTGAACTCTCGACCTACTGATTACGAATCAGTTGCTCTACCAACTGAGCTATCCTGGCAAAAACAGCGAAGTCGTAGCTATCCAAGGCATGGACGAGCGTCAAGGGAAAAGTGACGAAAGCCTGGCCGCGACTTCAGAAAACATCAACGTGCTTTCAATCGATTTGCATCACCACGGGCACGACCAGCACCGTTCCCGCTCGCTGAAACTCTCCCCAACCCTTGTAAATCCCGGGGCCGGGGAAACGGGCTTCGAAGGCGACCTCGTTTTCCTTGTCCCCGGAGACGGGTTCGGCGGGGACATATTGGCGGCCGTCCGCGCTCAAGGCAATGAAATGGCCCTTGGCCCCAAGAAAAGGCTCCATATCGGTGAGAGGCTCTTCATTCAGATCCATCAGGGCGAAGCTGATTCTGTGCGTGACCAGTCCCGCTTCAACGTCGACATTCGCCAGCATCTCGGAAGTCTGCACCATGCCCGGCACATACGGGTCCAAAGGCGGCGCGGCGGAGCCCACGCCTTCGACGTGCAGCTCGGCCATGAGGGTCACTCCGCTGCCGTCCCTGGGCGTGAACTCGACATGGAAAAAATAGGTTCCGCCCTCCGGAAAGGTCATCCCGGTGACCATGGTTCCCTGCGGCCCCGGTTCCGGAAAAGTATGGGTGAACTTGTCGAGGCCCTCCCGGACGATGGTCAGGTGCAATTTTTTCCCGCGCACGATCTCAAATGCGGTCACGGGTGCGCCGTAGGCGTCGGTCAGTTGCAGGGTGACTTCAACCTGCTGGCCTGCCTCGACCACTTCCGGGGCGGCGGTGAGCGTCAGATGGAATGCGCCGGTGTCGAAGCCCTGGGAGGAATATCCCGTCGCGGCAGGAAGATGCGTGGACCAGCCGCAGGCCAGAATGAGCAAAAGCCAAAAAACATATTTGTGACGCATGAAAACCTCCAAAATGAGAGCTTGTTCACCGCCATTTCTTAAACAGCTGCAAGGTTTTCGCAAGAAAAATCGCCTCGGCGGAGCAAGGCTGTGCAATCTCCCTGCAAATTCTGTCTCTGGAGCGCAGGGCAAAAAAAAACCCACCATAAGGTGGGTTGGTTCGGCGTCTGGTGGAGGGGGGAGGATTTGAACCTCCGAAGTCGTACGACGACAGATTTACAGTCTGTTCCCTTTGGCCACTCGGGAACCCCTCCGAACAGAGGCGGTTGATAGATGACCCGAAGGCGGCGGTCAAGGTTTTTTTTCAGACAAGGGCATTTTAATATCCCGACTCTGCTGGATAATATCCTCCCGCAGGGCCAGAAACTCGTCCTTGTGCGCAAGCAGCGTATCGATCAGAACCGGATCGAACATGCGCCCGCGCTGATCGTGCAGGTGCGCCAGGGCGTCTGTCACTGTCCAGGCGTCTTTATAGACGCGCGCGCTGAGCAAACTGTCCAGGACATCGACCACTCGCGCGATGCGGCTGAAAATGTGGATGTCCTCCCCCGCCAGGCCCTTTGGGTAGCCGCTGCCGTCCCAGGCCTCCTGGTGTTCGAGAGCGATGCGCGCCGCTGTCTGCATGATGTGGTTGCCCGATCGGTTCAGGATGTCGAAGCCCAGGCGCGGGTGCTGTTCGATGATCCTGCGTTCGACCTCGTCCAGGGGGCCGGCCTTGAGAAGCACGCTGTCGGGGATGGCCACCTTGCCCACGTCATGCATGGGCATGGCTAGGCGCAAAAGATCGCAGTCATCTGCGGGCAACCCCGCATGACGCCCCAGCAACCAGGCCATCTCAGCCACCCGATGCACGTGCATGCCGCCAGCCAGAGCGCGATTTTCCACAACCTCGCCAAGAGTGAAAATGACCTCCCGGTGGGTCTGGGCGATCTCCTGATTCAATTGCAGGTTCTCGAAAGCCACAGTCACGTTGGCCGCGAAGATCTGTACCAGATCCTGTTCCAGAGGAGTAAGTTCCCGCAGCACGCGCAGAAAAAGCACGTGCCTTGCGCCGCTGGTCATGCCGAAGCAGCCCGCGTAGCTGGTCTGGCTGAAAAAGCACTGGTCCGTGCTTGCGGCCCTGCGGATCAGGTCCATTTCCTGCGCATCGAGCACTTCGCTCGCCAGACGGGACTCAAGGCTCAAAAAATCTCCGGTGCCCGCGATGATGACAAAATCATCGAGCCTGTCACGGGCCGCAAATCCCGAGGCATCGCCCAGATACATGGAGCTGTCTTCCAGATGCAGAAGCGAGGTCATTTGGGTCAGCACCCCGCGCGCGAAAAGCTCCAGGCTGTCGGCCTGAAACAGGTCGACCGAGGCGGCGATGATGTCTTCGAGCCCCTGACGGCTGGAGTCGATGGCCCTCAGGTCGCGGTAGGAGCGGATGCCGGTGGTCACGGCGGTAAAAAGTTTCTGTGCCGTGAGTTCGGCTTTGCTCTTGTAGTCGTTGATGTCGTAGTTGATGATGACCTGGCGTTCCGGAGCCTGGCCCGGCTGACCCGTGCGCAGAATGATGCGCACCAGCGCATTGCCCAGCTCCTCGCGCACCTGCCGGGCCAGATCGAGACCCGCATGAGGCGTCTCCATGACCACGTCGAGAAGCATGACCGCGATATCGGGGTTCTCGATCAGGGCCTGCCTGCCTTCATCCGCACTGAACGCGCTCAGGAATTCGAGTCGTGCGCCCTCGAACTCGAATCCCTCCAGGACCATGCGCGTGATGCTGTGCACATCCTCTTCGTCATCCACGATCAGAAGTTTCCAGGCCTTGCGTTCCCGTGGGGACGAGCCCAGGTCGTCCTCGGCGGCAAACACGATGTCGTCGCGCAGCTCGTGATCGGTCATGAAACCCTTCCCCCCATGAAAACGTCTAGTCCGGATACGCGACCCGGATGGCCAGTATCTCGTCCAGATTCTCCAGAAAAATGTCCACCAGGAACGGATCGAACTGCCTGCCCCTCTTCTCCCTAAGATAGTCCAGGACCTCGTTCAGTGGCCACGCCCTCTTGTAGACCCGGTCGCAGGAGAGCGCGTCAAAAACATCGGCCAGGGCCGTGATGCGTCCGAAAATATGCGTCTCGTCCTCGACCAACCCGTGGGGGGTAGCCGCCGCCGTCCCAGTGTTCGTGGTGCTGCAGGGCGATGGTGGCGGCGGTGCGCATGATGCGGCGCGGCGAACCTTTGAGGATGGAATGGCCGATGACCGTGTGCGTCTTGATGATGGAGAACTCATCGTCGGTGAGCTTGCCGGGTTTGAAGAGAATGGAGTCGGGAATGCCGATCTTGCCTACGTCATGCATGGGCGAGGCCATGCGCAGAAGACGCGCCCGCTCGTCCGAGAGTCCGGCCTTGACGGCCAGCACGTAGGAATATTCGGCCACGCGTTTGACGTGATGGGCCGTTTCCTTGGAACGGGTCTCGACCACCTCGCCGAGGGTGAGCACAACCTCGCGCTGCGTGGCCACGATTTCCTCGGTCAGAAAGAGGTTGCTGAGGGCCACGGCGATGTTCCCGCCCAGAATGTGCAAAAGGCCCTGCTCGGTCTCGCTCAAGGGGCGACCGAAGAAGACGTAGAAGAAAAAGTCCTGATCAGTGTGCGAATTGAAAAATCTGGCCGCGAACTCCTGGTCGAGCACCAGCACCCGCCCTTCCCTGTTCGCCCGCTCGAACAACTCCCGCAAACGCCCGTCCGGGACGTTTTCGGGACCGGGGTTCAGCCCGCGCGACTCCAGAATTTCAAACCCCTCGTCTGTGCCCAGCGCCACCAGCCCGTTCTCTCGGCAGCACGCCCCGGCGCAGCGCCCGGTGCGCAGGATGTGCTCCAGGGCCAGGACAAAGAAATCCTGCACCGAGCCGGCCGAGAACAGGGCCGCAGAAGCGCAGATGACCTCCTGCAATCCCAGGCGGCCAAGCTCGATGGTGCGCAGGTCGCGGTAGGAGCGAATGGCTGCGGTGATGGCCGTGAACAGGCGCTGCTCGCTCAGCTCCGCCTTGTGCTTGTAATCGTTGATGTCGTATTCGGTGATGACCTTGCGCTCGGGGGCCTGCCCGGGCTGGCCCGTGCGCAGGATGATGCGCACGAAGGAGTTGTTGGCCTCCTTGCGCACGTGCCTGGCGAACTCAAGCCCCGCGTTTTCCGTCTCCATGACCACGTCGAGCAGAATCACGGCCGTATCCGGATGCTCGCGCAGGAGCGCCCGCGCCTCGGCGCCGGAATAGGCGTGCAGATATTGCACGGGAGTGTTCTGGTAATGATAGTCGCCAAGGGTAAGCTCCGTGACCTTGTGCACGAAGTCGTCATCATCCACGATCATGACCTTCCACATCCCTTCGCTCTCGGATTTCAGGGGAGGAGTTTCGTCTGCAAAGTGAACTTCTTCCATCGCATGCTCGCTTTTCATGAAAAGGGCTCCGGTTGGAGGAATCAATCGGGAAATTCCTGGCGGATGGCGACAAAGGCGTCGAGCTGCCGCATCATCGTATCGACCATGTGCGGGTCGAACATCTCTCCACGCTCCGCAAGGATGAAACCGCGCACCTGATCGAGGGGCCAAGGCTCCTTGTAGACCCTGCGCGAGAGCAGGGAGTCGAAGACATCGACCAGGCAGACGATGCGCCCGTACGGGTGGATGTCCTGTCCGGCAAGGCCCAGGGGATAGCCTGAACCGTTCCAGCGCTCATGATGCTCATGGGCAATGACCGCTGCGGCCTTCATGATCGGTCGGCTGGAACCCTTTAGAATCTGATGGCCGAGCAGGGTGTGGGTCTTCATGATCTCGAATTCCTCCGTGGTCAGCTTGCCGGGCTTGAGCAGGATGGAATCGGGGATGCCGATCTTGCCCACATCATGCATGGGCGAGGCCAGACGCACAAGGTCCGCCTCCTGGGAGTCGAGCCCAAGCTCCAAGGCCAGCAGCCGGCAACATTCCGAAACCCGGCGCACATGCCCCGCCGTCTCCTTGGAGCGCGATTCCACGCATTCGCCAAGGGTCAGGATGATCTCTTTCTGGCTGTGCAGCAGCTCCGTGTTCAGCAGCATATTGTCCAGCGCTATGGCCACATTCCCGGAGAAAACCTCCACCAGCCTGCGTTCGAAGGCATTGAGGGATCTGTCCAGGCGGAAATAGAGCAGGTTCTCGGACCCACGCCGGGAGCGAAAATACTGCACGAAGGAGTCCTCACCGAAGACGCCTCCCTTTTGCCGCAAGGCCTGCTGCAAAACGAGGGTCACGTTGTCGTCCAGTTCGCAGGCTTTCTCTTCCTGGCCGCAGTGGCCGAACTCTCCCGTCCCCGCGAGAACCGAAATGTCGCCGTCGCGTACCGTGGCCGCGAATCCGGAAGGAGAATGCAGGAAAAGGCAGTCCTCGTTGACGCGCAGCAGGGAACTCATCTGATCAAGGACGCCCTGGGCAAAGAGCGCCATGTTGCGCCGCTCGAAGAGCCCCCTGGTGGAAGATATGATCAGATTGAGACCCTGACGGCTCTTCTCGATGACGTTCAGGTCCCGATACGAACGGATGGCCGTGGTCACGGTGGAAAAGAGCTTCTGGGCGGTCAGCTCCGTCTTGTGCTTGTAGTCGTTGATGTCGTAACGGGTGATGACCTCGCGCTCCGGCGCCTGACCGGGCTGGCCCGTGCGCAGGATGATGCGCACGGCGCGATTGCCGAGCTCCGAACGGATGAATTCGACAAGCTCCAGTCCCGCTTGGCCCGTCTCCATGACCACATCAAGGAGGATGACAGCGATGTCGTCGTTCCCGCGCAGGAACTCCCGGGCCTGCGCTCCGGAGTAGGCGCTCAGAAAGGTCAGCCCCTTGCCGGAAAAGGTCAGGCCCTCAAGCACCATCCTGGTGATGACGTGCACCTCCTCCTCGTCGTCGACGATGAGCAGCTTCCAGCCCGGCACCACGCGGGACCGGGACGGCTCCTGCTCGTCGGCAAAAAACAATTCATCCGAAAGGGATGGGGAACTGACTTGTTTCATGTCATCCATCAAGGTTCTCCACGTTCTTGAAGTCCGTGCCGCAGACGACTCGCCGGTGAGGCCGCATTTCACGTTCTTGCCACGGGCGCCGCAATTTATCAAAACCTTTTTAAAATCACGGCACATGCCGCATAAAGCGCGCGCCAAGCCAGTCATCACCTCGACAAAAGAGTCTCAAAATTCCATTGGCCCGGACATGCATGGACCGCGCCGGAGAATCCGGGGCCACGCGCCGCATGAAAAAAGGCCGCACGCCGCTATGGTGCGACGCGCGGCCTTTTGGTGGCAGGTCAAATAAATCCGGTTAAAGCAGACGAATCTTGCGCTTGAACTCAAGTCCCTGCGAGGCGGCCCTGGTCAGGGAGTCCTCGCCTCCGAGCACGCAGACCAGACCCGTGGGCGCGACCTCGCGCAGCAGCGTGCCGAATTCGCGGAAATGACGCTCGTCCGTGGCCAGGACCTCGTCCCGGATGCGCTGACGGGTCTCGGTGGTCACTCCGGCCAGATGCTGGCTCAAGGCCGTAAAGCCCTTGGAGTCGGGGAGCTGGTAAGGGTCGAGGTCGCCCGAGGTGCCGATGATGGCCTTCAGAAGTTCGCCCCGATCCAGGCTGACCGTTTCCAGGAATTTTCCGCAGCCGTCGAAGGCGGCCAGGGTGGAGGTGACGTTCGGGTCGCGGTAAGAGCCGAAGCTCATCAGGCCCGAGAGACGGCCGAAGTTGCAAAAGCCGCCATACGCTCCGCCCAGGACCCGGACCTGTTCCCACAGCCAGGTCGTGCGCAGGTACTTGACCGCCACCAGGCTTGATCCGTGAAAGGAGTAGCTGGCTTTGTGCAGGTCGCAGATCTTGCCGACATAATTGACCTGAGCCGGGATGACGAGCCCTTCGTGCCCGTCCTTGCCAAGCCCCGGCCAGACCGCTCCCGCCTGGACTCCGCCAGGCAGGCCGGCCACGAACTCCCGGAAGCGCTCGCCATGGGCGGCGAGCATGCCCTCGTCCATGGTCAGGTTCAGCACCGCGCCGTTCCTGTTCACCAGTGCCCGGCGCAGCTCCTCCAGATCGGACAGCACGCCGTCGAAATCACTATCCATCCGGTCAGCCAGTTCACGCAGGAAGAAGAGATTCTCAAGGCCGCCCATGCGTTCCTGCAGGCTGTCCGCCAAGTTGAAGCGCGAGCGCAGGCGCAGGCCCACGAAATGATGACCGGAGGGCACCAGGGCGTGCTCAAGGCCCGCCTTCTCCTCCAGCACCATCTGGCGGAAGCGCTCACGGTCGTCGAAACGGGCCAGGGTCAGGGCGTCATGCACGATGTCGATCATGTCGCCGACCCGCTCGCCCACGGCCTTGGCCCGTACCACCAGCCGGGCCACGGGGCCGGGGCCGTCCTCGCGCTGGGACAGGAGGCTCCTGGCATAGACTCCGCCTGTCTTGCTGCCCATCCGCTTGGAGAAGGACACGTAGTCCTCCTTCGTGGTGCCCATCTCGGTCAGGGCGCGGCCGAAGAGCGGGACCAGGGGAATGAGGCGATCGGGCACCGCGCCAAGGTCCAGGGCCAAGTCCATGTAACAGATATTATTGGTCGGCAGGTCATGCATGAGCGCCGTGGCCTCTTCCCAGTCCCGCACCTCCGTGGGTACGACGCGCACCGTGGGGTCAATGTCCTCCCGGGCGAGACTGGGCAGCAGGGCCAGGGCCTCGGGCGAATCCGGGGCCTCCTGCATGCGCCGCAGCTGCTCGGTGCGCCGCACCAGCTCGTCGTCGGCCAGGGCCGCCAGATCGGCACGCAGCTTGGCGATGAGTTCCTGTTCTTCCCGATCCATCCGCGCCGCATGTCCTTCCTCGGGTTCGAGGATGACCACGCTGGCGTGGGGATTACCCAGGATGTGGCGCTCGATGAGGTCCTCGAAGACCCGCTCGCCCCGGGCCAACCGCTCTTTCAGGGCAGCCATGGGCGCCTCGAAGGCCACCAGCTCCAGCGGATCGAGGTCATACAGCCAGGACCCCAGCGAACGCAGCATGACGATGAGGCCGCGCGGATAGGAGCCGGTGTTGTTCTCGCGCAGATCGAACTCGGCGGAATTGACTCCGGCCTCGATCAGATCGGCCTCGAAACCATGGGCCACGATGTCTTCGAGAGTCTTGACGATGAGATCTCGCACCGCCTGAAAATTTTCCGGCAGCACGCCCTTCATGCCTACGGAAAAGTACATCTGGGCCATCTCGTGCTCAACGCCCGCTCCGGTCAGGTCCTCGCCCAGACCCGACTCAATGAGAGCCTTGCGCAGGGGGGAAGCGTTCATGCCGGTCAGAAGGCCGTCCAGAATCTTGCAGGCCAGCACGGTTCCGGCGTCTTCCTTGCCGGGCAGCAGCCAGTTCATGGTCAGCATGCCCAGCGCGTCCTCATCCTCGCCCATGGCCTCGAAACCGAGCCGCACTTCACGCGGGGCGTCGAAGGCCTTCTGCCGCGCAATGGACGAATTCACATCCAGGGCGGAAAACTGATCCAGATATTCGCTCAAAAGTTCGAGCCGGGCGTCCGGGTCGTCGTCGCCGTAAAAGAAGATCCATGCGTTGGAGGGATGATAGAGCGTGCGGTGGAACTCAAGAAAGCCTTCGTAGGTCAGCTCCGTGATGGCGCGAGGGTTGCCGCCGGAGTCCAGGCCGTAGGTCGTGTCCGGAAATAGGGATTGCTGCGAATGCTCGGCGAGCTGCGAATCCGGCGAAGAGTACACTCCCTTCATTTCATTGTAGACCACGCCCTTGATAGACAGCTCCCCGCCCTTTTCCGGCAGGTCCAGATGCCAGCCCTCCTGCTCGAAGATCTCGGGTGTGATGCGCGGAAAGAAGACCGCGTCCAGGTACACGTCGACCAGATTGTAGAAATCCTTCAGGTTCTGGCTGGCCACGGGATAGCAGGTCTTGTCCGGGTAGGTCATGGCGTTCAGGAAGGTCTGCAGCGAACCCTTCAGGAGATCCACGAAGGGCTCCTTGACCGGATATTTGCGCGACCCGCACAACACCGAATGCTCCAGGATGTGCGCCACTCCCGTCGAATCCGACGGCGGGGTGCGAAAGCTGATGCCGAAGACCTTGTTCTCGTCGTCGTTGACCACGGACAGGATGCGCGCTCCTGTCTTGTCGTGCACGAAGATATCGGCCCGGGATGAAATTTCCTGAACATAAGTGGTTGAAACGCGAGTGAATCCGGTGGTCATGGGCGGTAGATCTCCTGGAAATCGGTTTTTTGTGCCGGTCTTGCGGGATTGGACTGGACACTTTGGCAAACCAGTCCCTTTGCAAGCCCGAAGGACTTCTGTAAAGAGCGGGACTACAATGTCAATGCTCGAAAGGAGAATTCCATGTCCAAGATTCTGGTCACCGGCGGCGCCGGGTATATAGGTTCCCACACGACCCTGGCCCTGCTTGAGGCCGGTTACGAGGTCGTGGTTTACGACAATCTATCCACGGGCAAAGCCGAGGCGGTGCTGCCCCCGGCCCGTCTGGTGGTCGGCGATCTGGCCCACGCGGACATGCTGGATCGCCTCATGGCCGAGGAAAAATTTTCGGCGGTGCTGCATTTCGCGGGCTCCATCGTAGTGCCCGAGTCGGTGGAAAACCCGCTCAAATACTACATGAACAACACCAACAATACCACGGAACTGATCCGCCTGGCGGTGAAGAACGCCATCCCGCGCTTCATCTTCTCCTCCACGGCGGCGGTCTACGGCATGCCCGACACGCCTGCCGTGACCGAGGAGAGCCCGACGAACCCCATCAACCCCTATGGCCGCACCAAGCTCATGAGCGAGTGGGTCATCCAGGACACGGCCTTCGCGCATCCGGACTTTTCCTTTGTCATCCTGCGCTACTTCAACGTGGCCGGAGCCGACCCCGAGGGACGCATCGGCCAGTCCACGCCCGACGCCACGCACCTGATCAAGGTCGCCTCCCAGGCCGCGCTGGGCCGCAGGGAGGCCCTGCACATCTTCGGCACGGACTACGACACCCCCGACGGGACCTGCATCCGCGACTACATCCACGTGGCCGATCTGGCTGGAGCCCATGTGCTCGCGCTTGGCCATCTGGAGGCCGGCAATCCTTCGGACATCTTCAACTGCGGCTACGGACACGGCTACTCCGTGCGTGAAATCGTGGGAGCAGTGAAAGAGGCCAGCGGCGTGGACTTTCCCGTGGTCCTGAGCCCGCGCCGGGCAGGGGATCCGCCCGCGCTCATCTCCGACCCGACCCGCATCCGCGCGACCATGAACTGGAAACCCGCCCATGACGACATAACGGCCATCGCCCTCTCGGCCTACAGGTGGGAAATGAGGCTCTGACCACCTGCCCGAAAGCGCGGATATCCAGGCTGTTCGAAAATGGTGAAATTTTCCGCCGCGACGGGGCGGATCGCCGTTTTGGAGCAGCCTTCAGACCGCGCCAAACTTGACTTCGGGTGCGGGATATTCCACTGTTCTGCCCTTCATTGCAATACAAATAACGAAAATTTGTGCTCGCCACGCTGGCCCGTGGTCCGTCGGCACAGCAGATAACCCGGAGGAACGTCGTCCCATGAGCGATTACAAGAAAACCCTGAACCTTCCCGCCACCACCTTTCCCATGAAGGGCAGCCTGACCCAGAACGAGCCCAAAATCCTGGACGGCTGGTACCAGACCGACGCCTACGGGGCCATGATCGGCGCCAATGAAGGCTGCACGCCCTATGTCCTCCACGACGGACCTCCGTACGCCAACGGCCACATCCACATCGGCCACGCCATGAACAAGATTTTAAAGGACGTCATCGTCAAGCACCGCAACCTGACCGGCCGCCAGGCCCAGTATGTGCCCGGCTGGGACTGTCACGGCCTGCCCATCGAGCTTAAAGTCGAGCAGGAACTGGGCGGCAAGAACAAATTCTCCATCCTCGAGATCCGCAAGAAATGCCGCGAGTACGCCCTCAAGTACCTGGACATCCAGCGCGAGGAATTCAAGCGCCTTGGCGTTCTCGGGACCTGGGACAAGCCCTATCTGACCATGACCCCGGATTACGAGACGGCCACGGCCCGCGAGCTGGCCAATTTCTACAAGCTCGGCTCGGTGCAGCGCAACAAGAAGCCCATCTATTGGTGCGGCTCCTGCGAGACGGCCCTGGCCGAAGCCGAGGTCGAGTACGACGACCACTCCTCGCCTTCCATCTATGTGCGCTTCCCCCTGCAGGCCGAGGAACTGGCCCGGGTTTTCCCCCAGGCCCCTGCCGATGACAGCTTCATCGTCATCTGGACAACCACGCCCTGGACCATTCCGGACAACCTGGCCGTGGCCGTACACCCGGACTTCGAATACGACCTCGTCCAGGTTGGCGGAACTTTCTACATCCTGGCCAAGGAACTGGTGGCCGGATGCGCCGAGCGCTTCGGCTGGGGCGAGTGGTCCGTGCGGGCCACGGTTCAGGGCAGCGCGCTGGAAGGGCTCGTCGCCCGCCATCCCTTCTATGACCGCCCCTCTCCCGTGGTCACCGCCGACTACGTGACCCTCGACGCCGGCACGGGCTGCGTTCACACCGCCCCCGGCCATGGCCGCGAAGACTACGAAACCGGCCTGCGTCATGGCCTTGAGATCCTCTCGCCCCTTGACGATGAGGCCAGATTTCTGCCCAGCGTGGAGTTCTTCGGCGGCAAGAACGTATTCGAGGCCAACCCCCTGGTCATCGCCAAGCTGACCGAGGTCGGGCACCTGCTGGGCAGCGAGAAGATCAGACACTCCTACCCGCACTGCTGGCGTTGCAAGAAGCCTGTCATCTTCCGGGCCACGACCCAGTGGTTCATCGCCATGGAACACGACAACCTGCGCGGCAAGACGCTCGGCGCCATCGACAACGACGTGCGCTGGATCCCGTCCTGGGGCAAGGAGCGCATCCACAGCATGATCAAGTTCCGTCCCGACTGGTGCATATCGCGCCAGCGCATGTGGGGCGTGCCGATCATCGCCCTTCTGTGCAAAGACTGCGGAGACGCCTATTTCGACGGCGACTGGGCCCACGGCATCGTGGACCGCTTCGCCACGCATCCCACCGGTGCGGACTACTGGTTCGAGGCCCCGCTGACCGAGGTCGTGCCCAAAGGGCTGACCTGCCCCAAATGCGGCGGCACGCACTGGGAAAAAGAGGACGACATCCTGGACGTCTGGTTCGACTCCGGCACCAGCTTCGCCGCCGTGGTCGAAGGGAGGCCCGAGTGCTCCTTCCCGGCGGACCTGTACCTTGAAGGCACCGACCAGCATCGCGGCTGGTTCCACTCCTCGCTCCTGGCCTCCATGGGCACGCGCGGCGTGCCCCCCTACAAGACCGTGCTCACCCACGGCTTCGTTCTCGACGGGCAGGGCCGCAAGATGTCCAAATCCATCGGCAACGTGGTCGCCCCGCAGGAGATCATCGAAAAGCACGGCGCCGAAGTGCTGCGCCTGTGGGTGGCCTCTGAAAACTACCAGGAGGACCTGCGCATCTCCGACGAGATCCTGCGCCGCCTGGTCGACGCCTACCGCAAGATCCGCAACACCTGCCGCTTCATCCTCGGCAACCTGAGCGACTTCAACCCGGCCACGGACCTGATCGCCACGGCCGACATGCTGGCCCTCGACCGCTACGCCCTGAACATGGTCCGCGCCAAGCACCAGACCATCCAGGCGGCCTACGAAAACTTCGAGTTCCACAAGGTCTACCACACCCTGCACAACCTGTGCACCACGGACCTGAGCTCCTACTATCTCGACATCATAAAGGACCGTGTCTACGTCAACGGCGCCACCAGCCTTGAACGCCGTTCGGCCCAGACCGCCCTCTACCACATGCTGCTCATGATCGTGGGCGACATGGCTCCGATCCTGAGCTTCACCTCCGAGGAAATCTTCCAGCACCTGCCCGAGGCCATGCGCCCGGCGGGCAGCACGGTCTTCGCCATGCGCGTGCCCGAGATCGAAGGCGCGCTTTTGACCGAAGAGGAAACGGCCATCTGGAATCTGGTCTTTGCCGTGCGCGGCGACGTGACCCGGGCCATCGAGCCCCTGCGTCAGTCCAAGGAACTCGGGCATTCCCTCGATGCCAAGGTGATCATCCACGCCACGGGCGAGGCTTTTGCCGCGCTGTCCGGCGTGGCCTCCGACCTGCGCGACGTGTTCATCGTCAGTCAGGCGCAGGTCACGGACCAGCCCGCACCGGCCGAAGCAATCCAGGGAGAGGTCGAGGGCGTGGCCGTGGTCATCGCCAGGGCCCTGGGCGAAAAATGCGCCCGCTGCTGGATCCACGACGAAAATCTGGGCACGGACCCCGAGCACCCCACGGCCTGCCCGCGCTGCACCAAGGTGCTCAAGGAATACCATGCCTAAGGCGGCCCGCGTTCCCTGCAAGCCCGATATGGGACGACGCTACCGGACCATCGGTCTGGTGGCGGCCATCGTCTTTGTCCTGGACCAGCTGAGCAAGCTCTGGATCCAGCAGACCATTTCGGTCTGGGAAAAGGGCTTCACGGTCATCCCCGGTTTTTTCGACATCGTGCACATCCTGAACCGGGGAGCGGCCTTTGGTTTCCTGAACCGCCACGACATCGACTGGCAGCGGCCCTTCTTCATCGTGGTCTCGATCCTGGCCTTGGGACTCATCTGGGTCCTGGCCAGGAGCCAGGAGGACGACGGCCCGTTCTATGTCTATGGACTGGGCCTGATCCTGGGCGGTGCCCTGGGCAATCTGATGGACCGCGCACGGCTCGGAGTGGTGGTGGATTTTCTGGATTTCTACGTAGGCGACATGCACTGGCCTGCCTTCAACGTGGCCGACATGGGCATCTGCGTCGGCGCGGCCGCGCTGCTCGTTTCTTTTTACCAGCAGAGGCGACGCTGTGTTCCCGACAATAATTGAGATCGCGCCCTTCATGCTCTTCGGATTCAAGCTTGGCCCCTTCGCGCTGCACACCTACGGTCTCTTTGTCGCGGCGGGATTCTTGCTTGGCATCGCCTGGTCCATGCGCGAAGCACGGGCGCGAGGCCTGAACCCCGACATCGTCTCCGACCTTGGCTTCTACATCATCCTTGGCGCCATCCTCGGTGCACGCGCCCTGTACGTAATCATCAACCCGGTCTATTTCTGGAACAATCCACTTGAAATACTGATGTTCTGGAAGGGAGGCCTGGTCTTTTCCGGCGGAGCCATCCTGGCCACCGTTTTTGCCCTGGCCTTCATGCGGGTCAGAAAAGAAAATCCCTGGCTATGGATGGACGTCCTGGCTCCGGGCATCGGCCTTGGCGAGGCCGTGGGGCGCATCGGTTGTCTGGCCGCCGGATGCTGCTACGGCGCTGTCTGCGATCTGCCCTGGGCCATCACCTTCTTCGACCCCGAGTCCCTGGCCCCTCTGCACGTGCCGCTGCACCCCACCCAGCTCTACCACAGCCTGGCGGGACTGGTCTGTTTTGCCGTGACGCTGGCGCTCAAATCCAGAACACAGAACACGGGCCAGCTCATGGGCATCTTTCTGGCTCTTTTCGGATCGTTCAGGTTCATCATCGAACTTTTCCGCGCAGACTATCGCGGCGACTTCGGACCCGTCAGCGTGACCCAGGTCATTGCCCTCGGGGCGGTGTGCCTTGGGCTTTTCATCATCCAGCACAGGAGACGCAATGTTTAACATTCCCCCTGACAAACTCGTTTACGCGATACCGCTCCTCATCTTGCCCATACTGCCCAACTTATGGTCCATCTGGCATCTGTACACGAACGAGTTTCCGACGCATCAGGAACGAGCGGCCTGGATTGTGGCCCAAGTCGTCTTGCCGGTCGTCGGCGGAGTGGGTTATATCCTCTTCGGCCGAAAACGGGCCATCAAAAAACAATGACAACACGGTCTCTCCCGCTCGCGGTCGAGGCCAATCAGATGAAAAAGCACCCACAGCGAGGTTCTCATGTCTTCTTTTCCCCTTGGCAGGAAAATTCTGGTCGGCGGAGCTCTGGCCGCTCTGCTGGGCACAATTCCGGCCTGTGTCACCACCTCGGATTTCGACCGCCTGCGCAGTCAGGTCTATTCGCAGGAACAGGAACGCATCAAGCAGCAGGACCGCATCGCCCAGCTTGAAGCGGAACTGGCGCGCAGTCAGCCCGCCCAGGCCAACAACTGGGCGGAAGTGAACGCCCTGCGCAGCCAGCTCGCGGCCCTGACCGGACAGGTCGACGACCTGCACCGGACCCAGCAAATGCAGCAGGAAGCAGCCGGAGGGCTGGTGACTGTTGATTCGCTCAACTCCAGGGTCGTCGATCTTGAACGCAAGACGCTCTTCATGGCCACCCAGCTTGGCATCGTCTTCGACGAGATGCCTCCCCTGCCCCCGGCCCAGTCCACGCCCACAGGCAGCTTTCCAGGCACCATGACGCCTCCCGCTCCCGGTGCGCCCGAAGTTCCCGGCAACGCTTCCCAGCCCGTGCCGCAGCCTGCGACACAGCCTGCGGCCCCGGTCATCGGAACCCCGGAGACAAGGCCGGAGGCGCAACCCCAAACGCAGCCACAGGCCGAAGTGCCTGGACAGGAGCTTTACCAGCAGGCCCTGGAAAGCTTTTATGCGATGAAGTACAAGCAGGCCCAGACCACATGGGCCGAGTTCGTCAAGGGATTCCCCAAGGATCCCCTCGTGCCCAACGCCATCTTCTGGCAGGGAGAATGTTTCTTCCAGATGCAGGACTACGCCAACGCGGTCCTGACCTACCAGAAAGTCATCGAGGATCACAGCAAGTCCAACAAATACACGGCCGCCCTCCTCAAGCAGGGCATCTCCTTCTTCAAGCTCAAGAAGGACCAGGCCGGCAAACTGGTGCTTGAAGACCTGATCAAGAAACACCCCCAGTCCGCCGAGGCCAAGCGTGCCCAGGCATACCTGAAGGGCGGCAACTAGGCCCGCGCAAGGAAACCCATGTCCACTCAAGAATACAGCCGCATCGTCAGCCTGCGCTTCCCCCCGGAGTCCTCGGGCCAGCCCATGATGTACAATCTGGCCAAACACTTCGACCTGACCTTCAACATTCTGCAGGCGAACATCAACCCACGCCGCGAAGGCCACATGATCCTGGAGCTTTCCGGCACGCGGGAACACTATCGCCAGGGCGTGATCTACCTGCAGGAACAGGGTATCAGGGTCACGCCGGTGGCCCACGAGATCTCGCGCAACGAGGAGTCGTGCATGCACTGCGGTCTGTGCACGGCCCTGTGCCCTTCAAAGGCGCTGCACCTCAATCTTGAAACCCGGCTGGTCGATTTCGATCAGGAAAAATGCACCGCCTGCAACATGTGCGTCACCGTGTGTCCCGTTCGGGCCATGATCATGGAGGTCGACCCGGATACGTGGTAGAGGAGGAGTCATGAACGTTCCAGAGCGCGCTTACGCCCGAGTCGACACGGCCCTGAAAGGATATCTGCGCATCCTGCCCACGGGCCGTTTCACCTCCCTCTTTGCCAGCACCCAGACGGGGACCATGCCGCAGCTCTCCGAGACAGCGCAGTCCGCCCTGCCCGACGGGCTGGCGCACTACCTGCGTGCCATGAACGAAAAACTCAGCGCCATCCTCTCCATCCTGACCCAGCAAACGCTGCAGGAAGACTTCCCCGTACCCGTGCTCATCCATGACATCAGTGGCGCGGGCATCAGATTCTCCGCCGATCAGGATTTCGAACCGGGCCAGGGCGTGGAAGTGGTGATCGCGCTCAGCAACCAGCCCCAGAGCCTGGCCGGGGCCACCGGAACCATCCTCAGGGCCAAAGAGAGTCAAGGGGAACGGGTCTGGGCCATGGAATTCATGGACATGCGCGACTGCGAACGCGAAAAGATCATTCAATACGTCGTGGCCAAGCAACGCGAACAACTGCTGGAGCGTCACCTCGCCCCCTCATCCTAACCCGGGAAAAAATGCATGCACAAAGAACAGCTGAGTCAGGAACTGCTGAACAGGATCACGACCAAGGCCGAGAGCACCATCCGGGAGGTCATCTCGGCGGCCCTGACGGATGAGATCAGCCGCGCCCTGACCATGGCCCTGACCGAAGGCGAATTCTACCGTTCCATTAGCACGGACCTGCAGGAGGGGCTCAAATCCATCTACAGGGAGATCAACTCCGCAGCGACCGGCACTGCCGAATTGCCGGTGGCCGCCTCCCCGGTGGCCGACGAGATGTTTTCCGAAGCATCGACCCAGCTTGGAGCCATCCTGCAGACTACGGAAAAAGCCACCGACAGCATCATGGGGCTGGTGGAAAAGCACCTGGACATGAACGACCGCGCCATGCAGCTCCTCGCTTCCCTTGAAAACGGGACCGCCAGTCCGGAAATCGCGGAACTGCGCGCCGGAAACGAAGCCCTGGGCGCGGACCTGATGGAAATCATGACCACGCTCAGCTTTCAGGATCTGACCGGCCAGCGCATCAAGCGCATCGTCGCGGCCCTGCAGCAGATCGAGAAGGTGGTCTTTGAGCTCTACATGGCCACGGGTCTGTCCATGAAAGCCATGGAACAAAACCCGGAGCAATCCGTCGAGGAGATCCGCCAGACGTCCAAGGCCCGGGCCACGGAGCTCAAGGGCCCCCAGGACGCCAATTCCCAGACGGATGTGGACGACCTCCTCAGTCAGCTCGGCTTGTAATTTTTTTAACCACTATACGACAAGCCGGTTACGGAATTCTCCGCGACCGGCTCTTTTCATGGAGACACAACATGCCTCAGCTTGCCGACATCACCCTCTTCTCCCTGACCCGCACCATGAGCGTGCTCGACCAGCTCTTTCAGGAAGAACCCGACCTCTACGAGGATTTCGTGCGCGAGATCTGCGCCGAATTCACCCTGGCCAAGGAATACATGCTGGCCATCCAGGAAATGGCAACCCGCGATGCGGACAGGGAAACCATCGCCCAGGCCGACCTGACCCTGCGCCACATGCTGGCCCTGTGGGTTCTGAGTAACGACCTGACCGTGCCCGTGACCGGGCTTGAGCAGATGCAGTAGCCGAGCAGGCCACCCCAAAACGGCAATCTGCCGCGCCAGCTAAAAAAGCCAGACCGCTTATGTATGCTCGAATACACTGCGCGCCCTGGTTTTTTTAGCTTTCTTGCATCTCACCGCTTTTGAACGGTCTGCAATTTTTTATCGTCAGCTAGTCTTTTTTGTCTTTGCCCCCGGCCAGAGGGTGAGAGGCGTCGTAGACGCGCATGACCTGGGCGAGATCAAGGTGGGTGTAGCGCTGGGTGGTCGAGATGCGGGAATGGCCGAGAAGCTCCTGCACGCTGCGCAGATCGGCTCCGGCCTGGAGCATGTGCGAGGCGAAGCTGTGGCGCAGGGTGTGGGGGCTTATCGAGCAGGGGGCCCCGCTGCGCACGGCCATCGCCTTGACGATGCGGTCCGCCTGCTTGCGCGTCAGCCTCCCGCCCCGCTTGCCCAGAAAGATGGCCTGCTCCCGGGGCGCCGGGCCAAACGCCCCGCGCTGCTCCATGTAGCGCCCCAGTCGCTCCGCCGCCGGACCGGTCAGAGGAACGATGCGCTCCTTCCTGCCCTTGCCCAGCACCCGCACCAACTTCTGATCCAGGTCCACATGGGCGAAATCAAGTCCGAGAGCCTCGCTGACGCGCAGCCCCGAGCCGTAGAGCACCTCAAGCAGGGCGAGGTCGCGCAGGCTTTCGGGATCAAGGGTGGTTTCGGTCTCGACCAGATGAATGGCCTGATCGACATTGAGGACCTTGGGGTGGACCTTGGGCAGCTTGGGATTGGCCAGGGCAGCGCAGGGATCTTCCACGACCATCTTGCGCTGGCGCAGAAAGCGGTAAAAGGCCCGCAGGGCCGAGAGCTTACGGCAGACGCTCGACTTGGCGAGACCGCGCCGGTGCAAATCGGCCAGGTATGCGGTGATGTCCGCCTTGGTCACCTCGGCCGGGGCGTCGAAGCCCTTGCTCCTGCGCCCAAGAAAGAGGTGCGCGCCCTCAAGGTCAGTCCCGTAGGCGGCCACGGTGGCCGGAGAGTATCCGCGCTGAGCGTCCAGATGCAGCAGAAAAAGGGCGACAGGATCAGGCGCTGGCCCGTTTGTCCATGACATAGCAACTCTTGGGGTTCTTTTTGGCTTCCTTCTTCAGGTTCATGGCGATCTGGGAAGCCTCGCCAAAGTGCTTGAGCTTGCCGCCGCGATTCAGGACCACGGCGATGGAGATGGCCATCAGCGGGAAAACCTGTTCCTTGCCCTTGCGATCGAGAGAATGGATGGCCCCGCGCGCGCGGTCCTCCTGGTCGTAGAAATGGGGCACGATGGAATCGAAATTGTCGATGACCTGCTGGCAGGCGCTCTCGGCCTTTTCCCGAGGCACGATGAAGACGAAGTCATCCCCGCCCACATGACCGACGAACGTGTTCGCCCCCATGAAGCCCCGGATGGAATTGACGATGACCCGCGCGGTCATGAGCAGGACTTCGTCACCCCGTGAAAAGCCGTACTTGTCGTTGAAGGACTTGAAGTGATCCAGGTCGATGTAGGCCAGGGCGAAGTCCTCCTGCCGGTCAATGAAATCCTGGATTCTGTGGATTATGGACGTGTTGCCGGGCAGTTTGGTCAGCGGGCTGGCGTCGAGTTCCCGGGTGGAGCGATGGTAGGCCAGGATGAGGCGCCCCTTGGCGATGGGCGGCGAAAACGGCTTGACCAGAAAATCGTCGATCTCGAGCGTGCTGAAATCCTGAAGTTCGGCCAGATCTTCGCTGGCCAGGCAAAGCACCACCGGCAGCTGACGGTAGACGTTCTCGCCCTTGATCAGCCGGACCAGATCCACTCCGGCAAGGTCGGGCAACTGCTCGTCCACGACCAAAAGATCCGGAGGCTCGCTGAACAGAAATTCCAGCGCCGACGAGCCCCGGGCAAAACAGGTCCACTTGACCTCCTCCTCGGGCCACAGGGCGCGCAGACTGCCTTCAAGCTTGGCGTCGGAGGTAACCAGAAAAAAATGCTTGCCGTCCTTCATGATGCGGGACTCCTACGCCAGATCCACGAATTCGCGTTCCAGGCCGTCCATGATCTTGAAGAGCACCTCCGGAGTGATCTCAAGAGCCTCAAGCACCCCCTCGTCAAGGACGCTGACCTGATTGTCGCCCCCGTTGCCAACGCCGAAGAGCCGCGCCAGAAAATTTCCCACATGCACCACCTGCGCAATCTTCGGGTAGAGCGTGGCCGACATGGGTCGGTGATGATAGGAGAGCCCTTCCTTCAGATTCGCGGGCAGATTCCAGTAGTTGCACAGCCACAGATTGATGCGGTCGTGGGCGAAACCCAGCACCTCGCTCTCGGCCTGGCGATAGGAAATGTCCTTCTCAAGGACGAGCGCGTCGATGGCCGCCCGGCTTTCCGGGAGCTGCACTGCGGCCACGACCTTGCCGATGTCGTGCAGCAGGCCGGCCACCGCGTATTCCTCCGGGTCCTTGCAGCCGATGGCGCGGGCGATGGCCGAACTGGCCAGAGCGCAGCCCAGGCTGTGCTCCCAGAGGCCCTTCATGTTCTCGTTCATGACCTCAAAGACCGAGGTCGAGATGATGATACCCTTGATGACATTGAAACCGAGCAGGACCAAGGCGTGCTGGATGGAACCGATCCGGCCGGGAAACCCGTAGATGGGCGAATTGACCATTTTCAGGACCTTGGCCGAAAGAACCTGGTCCTTTGATATGGCCTTGCTTATCTGGTCCGTGGACGAATTGGGATTCTCGACCAGGATCGCCACTTCCTGCAGGACTCCGGGCAGGGTCGGCAAATCCTTGACCGCCAGAATGGCGCCCTTTTGTTTGGTACGCAGATCTTCTTCCATATTATTGTCCCTCTTCCCTTGCCGCCTGGGCCGCTGCGGCCAGGGCGCACTGTCGTGCATAATAGTCGGAAATGACCTGCTTGACCTGCTGCATGTATTTGTCGTCGGCAAACTTTCGAAAAAGATGGTCAAGCCTTTCGCGCTTTTTGGCGAGCACTTCCTCGCTACACCCGCCGCCCATTTCCAGGGTCTCGCCCTCGACCACGAGCAGTTCCACGCCCATGTTGTCCAGTTTGGTGATCAGACCCGCCGTCAAAACCGTACCTGCTGCGATGAGCACCATCCCGTTTTCCCGGGTCACGGGCTTGGCCAGAACCATTTCCGGTTTGGCCAGCTGCAGGGGTATTTTTTGCATATTCTTCTCCAGATGATCTTTGGGGTCACGTTGCAAGGTCATAGTACATGCCCGGAAGCTGCTTCACAATCCCTTGAAGTTCCATGAAAAGGAGCGTGGAACTGACCTTGCCTGCCGCCCAGCCCGTCCGGCGGACCAGGGTATCGACATGCAGGGGTTCGCCGCCTTCGAGAAGACGGTACACGACTCGCTGCTCCGGATCTTCCGGTTCACGCCGCCGAGGCCCGGGGGCAGGGGCGTCCGGCATGACAAGAGCCCCCAGGCGAGGCTGCAATTCCCGCAGGATGTCCTCCCCGCTCTGCACGAGGCAGGCACCCTGTCGGATGAGCTGGTGGCAGCCCTGATGGGTTTTCAGGTTGGCCGGTCCTGGCAGGGCGAACACGTCGCGGTTCTGGGCCAGAGCCAGTTCGGCGGTGATCAGGCTGCCGCTGCCAAGCGCTCCTTCGACCACCAATACACCCAGGGAAAGGCCGCTGACAATGCGATTGCGGTGCGGAAAATTCATGCCCTCGGGTCTGGTCCCCGGTGCGAACTCGCTGACGATGAGTCCATGAGCGGAAACCTGTTTCCACAAATCGGTGTTGGAGGCCGGATAGACAAGGTCAAGGCCCGTGCCCAACACGGCGATGGTCCCGCCCACTCCGCGTAGCGCACCCTGATGCGCGGCGCGGTCGATGCCCTGGGCAAAACCCGAGACCACGCAGATCCCGGCCGCGCTCAAGGATGCCGAAATGCTCTCGGCCATGTCCAGGCCATAACGCGAGGCGGCCCGGGAACCGACCACGGCCACACAAGGGCGGTTCAGCAGGGTCGGATCACCGAGATAATACAGAAAAAGAGGCGGATCGGGGATCTCGCGGAGCAGCTCGGGATAGGCATTGTGGCCAAGAAAAATAGTGAAAAAACCGAAGCTTTCCGCCCTGCGCCGCTCAGCCTCTGCCTTCTCGCGCCAGCCGCCCCGGGCAAACTCGGCCTGCACCCGGGCCGAAACCAGACCGCGCGCCGTCCAGGATGAAAAATCCGAAACGGCGGCGAGGGCGTCGCCGTAATGCACCAAAAGGCGCTTCCATGTGCGCGGCCCAAGACCGCTGGTATGGCGCAGGGCCAGGCTGGCGCCGAATTCATCCACGGGCCAGCGCCACCGCGTTGGGCTCGTTGCAGCCCTGAATCCTGCCCCGCGCCTGCCTGCCAAGGCGGGACGCCGGGGAGTCGGGATAACGGGACTCCAGCTGCTGCAGATAAACTCCGGCCTGTGCGGGACGGCCCTGGCGCAGCTCCGAATAGGCCAGCTTGAGCAGCGCGTCCGCGCTTTTGGCATGACGGGGATGGTCCCGTACGACCCGCGCGAAGAACTCCATGGCGCGATCGTAGCGGCCCTGGGCGTACCACGTCTCGCCGGTCCAGTAGAGGGCGTTGGGAATAAGCCTGTGGCGGGGGAATTTCCGCATGAACGCGGCAAACTGCTCCCGCGCCGGTGCATGACGGCCGTCCTGGTAGCTCTTGAGGGCCCGGGCGTAATCCTCGTCAGGCGAGGTTTCCGGCGCGGTCTTCTTTTTCAGGGCGGCAGGCGAAACGCCCGCTGCCTTCCCGGAGGCGGAGGAATCCGGGTCCGAAACCTTCGCAGGGGAAACATCCGCTGCGGAAACCTCCGGTCCGGAAGCGCCCGATCCGGGTTGAAAAATGTCCGGCCCTGAAGCCGATGATTCGTGCGCGCCCTTGGCGACATGAACGGGTCCGGGTCCGGATGCGGCGGACGAATGTGAATCGCTGTCGGCGGAAGCGTTGACAGCGACGGCGGATGCATTGCCGGCGACTGTAGAGGAGGCCGGGTAAGCGTGCTGTACGACTGAAAATCGCGCGACGGTCGCATTCGACGGGTCGGCGGCCTCCCGTCCCAGGATCACGTCGGATCTTGCCATGCGCAGTTTGCGCGTCACCGGCCTGCGCAAGACGGATGCGGAAGGCCTGCTGATACGTGCAGGCCCGCCCTGCAGGGATTTGAGACCGGACACTATCCCGGAGGGTATATCCATCAGGCGCGGGCCCGGCCAGTCACGGGCAAAATGCATGAGCACGGGACCGCTTGCCCAGGAAAGCAGAATGCCGACAAGCATTCCGATCACAAAGGCCAGCGTCGATCTCATGGATTAGTCACCGTTGTCTCCCTCATTTCGTCAGTGGCATAGGAGAGAACCCGCCAATTTTCAAGGGTGGCGCCGCCTTGCCTCTTGCGCTCTTTTGGGGCAGAAAGCCCCCATTCGACCAGTCCGGTCGGCCCTCAGTCGTACCCATTCCGGCGCTTGAACCCGGGGCTCTTGCCCCCATCAGCCTGTCGTCTTGCGGCCGAGCCAGAGGATATGACCGGACACCTGCATAAAAAAAACGACACCGCGCACGAGGTCCCCATGGCGCTCATACTCCCCCTGTGGGCATTTGCCCTGCTTCCCCTGCCCCTGCTCCTGGCCGCCCTTTTCTGGGGCGCTCCGCCCATCGCCTTGGTCAGCGAACTCATCGGGCTCATTTCCGGCAAACCTTTTCCCGCCCGCGCGGCCAGGCAAATGTCCAGGCTGGCCCTTGGCGGGCATGTTCTTTTCTGGCTCGTGATCGCAGCCTGCATGGCGCTTCTGTTCTCTCACCCGCTTCGGCAATCCGAATTCGTGACAGGCAACAGTCTGCTGCTGATCGCCGCATTGGCCCTGCCTTTCTTCGGAAGCTTGGCCCTGGTCGGCTACGATCTGAGCTGGAAGTTCGCCCGGGAACGAAAGGCCATCCACTTTCTGCTTGGATGCGTGGCCAATATTCCCATCAAATACGGATACTGGGCGCTGGCGGGGTTGGGGCTGCTTTACTTCCGGGGTGTCAGCCTCGACTCTCCGGCTTTTCTGCCACCGTGGGGATCGGCGCTGTGGCCGCTGATGGCGCTGTGGCTGCCGCTGTCGCTATGCCTGGCGGCTGCCGTTGGCCTGTGCTACCTGCTGCTGCGCCGGGACGCCGATGACTGGGGCCGGGATTATTACCGTTTTGCCGCGCCCTTTCTGGCCAAGTGGCATCTGGTCTGCGGCCTCATTGTCCTTGCGGTGATGGTCTGGCTCTATGCGAGCCTCAAGGGGATCTTCAATCTGCACCTGCCCCAGATCTTCAACGCCGGCCTGGCCAGCGCGGCCTGCCTGGGACTGGCCATGCTCCTCTCGCTCCTTGTCGCCGTCAGTGAAAACCCCATGCGCTTCAAGGTTTCGATGGTCGGAACGGCCGTTCTCTCGCTTGTCCATGCGAGCATGCTCCTGGTCGCGATCCTTGAAACCCTGAACCGCTATGTTCCGGGATGGTCCGTGCCCACTTTCATGCCGGACCTGCTGCGCCTGTTCGGATAACCCGCATTTTCTTGAACCGACCCGGTCACACGGCCGGGTCGGTCAACGCTCATACCGGAGCGGAATCCACTGCCCGGGAACAGACCCGATTCTTTCCGGTGCGCTTGGCTTCGTAAAGAGCCTCGTCGCTGCGTCTCAAAAGCCCATCCAGGCTCTCGCCCGCCGAATATTCCGCCAGACCGATGCTGACCGTGAGCCGCAGGCGCAGGTCCTCATGTTCGAGAACCGCCTCGGCAAGTCCCCTGCGCACGCGCTCCGCCGCTGCGGCTCCAGCCTCAAGCCCCGCCTCGGGAAACATGATGCAAAACTCCTCGCCCCCAAGACGCCCGGTCACGTCCACGGCCCTGCGCAGGCCGTTGATGGTTCGGGCCACGTGCTTCAAGGCCAGATCCCCGACTCCATGCCCATGGGTGTCGTTGACCTTCTTAAAATCGTCGATGTCGATCATGGCCACGCACAGGCTCTTTCCAAAACGCCTGGAGCGAACCATCTCCGCACGCACGCACTCCAGAAAGTGCCTGCGGTTGGGCAGACCGGTCAGTTCGTCCGTGTTGGCCAGATGCTCCAGGCGCAGCTCCGCCAGCCGGCGCTCGGTCACGTCGGCCATGGCGCCGTGCAGGCGAAACATGCTGCCGTCCTCCAGCAGATCGAAACCGCAGACCAGACTGACATGTCTTTCCTCGCCCTGAACGGTGCGGATGCGCAGCTCGGCCGTGAATTCATGCCCCCGGGCCTCGGCCGCTTCAAAATTTTCCCGGAAATCGGGTTCATCGTCGGGATGGATATGATGCATGAACAGGTTGAAATCCGGATCGACCGTCTCCGGCGAATACCCGAGAATGCGGCAGAACTCGTCGGACCAGTTCTTTTTCCCGTGCAGGTAGTCCTTTTCAAAACTACCGACCTTGGCCAGCCGCTGCGCTTCAGAAAGGCGACGGGCACTGTTTGCGATCTCGTCCTGCATCTGCTTGGCTTCGGTGATGTCCGTGGCCGTGACCACGGCGCCTGAGATGCTGTCGTCCCGTTCGCGGTAGGGATAATATGTCACTGCGTAGCAGCGCCTGTCCGCCCAGTTCGTATCGAACCAGGCCTCGTACTCCACGGTTTCCCCGGCAAAACAGCGGACGAGTTTCGGTCCGACATACATGTCGAAAACGTCCTGTCCCACTATTTCGGCCACCTTGCGCCCCTCGATCTCATCGCGCTTTTTCCCATGCACCCTGAGATAGCTGTCGTTGACCAACCGGTAGACGAAATCAAGATCGATGATGCTGACCAGGGAAGAGGAGGATGCTATGGCGCGCTCGTAACGGATCAGCGCGGCTTCGGCCAACTTGCGGGCCGTGATCTGCATGTGGGAGACCACGGCTCCGTCGATGGAGCCATGGCTGACAAGAGGTGTGACCGTCATCAGAAACCAGCGCTTTTCCGAAGGCGCGTGGCATGGATATTCAAGGCTGAATTCGGGGATCTCCCCGGAGAGCACACCCCTGATCCCGTCTGCGGCCTGCCGTGCCTCTTTGGCGGCCACACCTGTGGAGGAGTCGCAGACTTCTATGTAATTCTCGCCTTGCAGGCGGCACTTGTCCGGCGTGCTGTTCTCGGCCGCGAAGCGTTGCCAGCTGAGGTTTGTGTCGACAACGCAGCCGGCGCGGTCAAGTACTGCCACGTGTTCGCTCAGGCTGTCGAAAATCTCGCGCAAAATTTCGAAACGGCGTGTCTGATCAAAACAGACATCACCCTCTTCGGACAGAAATTCCGTACTCATGGCGGCTCCATTTGGTCATGACGGATGAACGGGGCGCATGGTTCCGCTTCGCGTCCTTACCGGCTGAAAGCGGAAAGCCGGATGACTCCCGAGGCAAGCGACAACAACGTGAACGGTACGCAAAAAAAACTGCTCAGGGAAGCGCCGCGAATCCGTGCTCGCAGACACGCGGCCGGTCACGGGCGAGGCATATCCAGCTGGTGGGCGTGATTTTTCCAGAGGTTCCAGAGGGTTCCCTTGGACCACTGTCCCTCACCGGACAGCGTCGGCAAGCCCTCGGCCTGGAAGATTTCGCAAATCCGGGAAAAAGAGAGGTCCTGCTCGCGCAGCTCGCGGATGCGTTCCAGCGCGACGCGTTTCCGGGCGGAAAGAGGACGGGGAGTGGATGGAATGGTGCGGCTCTGCGCATCGTTTGGAACGAAGGCAGCGGTCAGTTCGGCGATCATGCCGGTCAGCCGGACAAACTGTTCCTGCTGTCCGGCGACCATGGCCTTGAGCTCGGCAAGTTCGGCGTGCACGGCCATGAGCGAGGCCCGGTCACGTTCGGCATGCTTGGCCAGGGCTTCATCCCGAATGTCGCGCGCACGCTTTCTGGCGTCTTCGGCAACCCGGCTCATCGCGGCACCCCAGGAACCAAGCAGGCCTTCCGCCAGTGCACTTCCGCACGGCAAAAAGCTGTTGCACGACAGACCGAAACGTTCACGATGCTCGGCATGGAGGTTCTCCCGCTAGCCCGCTCGCGGGAGCGGGCACGTCAAAACGCCGCGCGCCTCAGGGCTGCGGCGTCCAATGCTGTCCTGCCTGGGCGACCCGAATGAGGCTCTCCCGGCCAAGACGCTGTTTCAGAAATTCCTTCAGCAGAACCTTGACCAACTCCTGCCGGTTCATGTCCTGCAGATACTGGCCCGAGGCCAGCAGCTTCTTGAATGACGAGGACAGGGTTCCGGAATCCTCGATGGCGGTCAGATAAGGCGCCACCATCTGGCGGAGTGCCTCGACACTGTCGGATTTGAGTTCCCGGTACATGGCGGCCAGCTCCTGAGGTGCGGGCAGACGGGTGGATTCGAGCACGCCTTTGAAATCCGCCGTGAACCGTTTGATGCCGTTGATGATGTGGCTCTGCTTGACCATGTTCATCTTGGCCCAGCCGGCGTTGAGCCATTTGAAGGACCCGACGCGAATGGTTCCGGTGGACGTGTCCGACACGAACACAATGATGGAATGGGCGTTGTACATGTAGGAATCGACCCAGCCAAGGCCGGTCTTGTTCAGCCCCTTCTCGTTGGAATACAGATAGTTCCAGTCGGAGTCCTCGCCGACCACGCAGCCCTTGCGACCGATCTCGGAAGGTTCGGTCTGGCAGCCCACGGAAATCAGCACGGGCCCGGTGGGGCCTTGAAACACGGCCACGGCGCGGTCCTGATTATAGGAATAATATCCGCCCGTGTTGGCGTCGGGGGTGATGATCTCCCGCTCGGTGCCGCGTACAAGCAGCGTTTCCCCACGGTCGAGCGCCTTGGGCAGCAGCCTCAGGGCATCCTTGGTGGCCGGGTCCAGCCACTCCTGATCGCGCACGGAAGAGGGCATGGTCACGTAAACCGGAATGTCCGGGTTATAGACATAGTCCACCACGCGGGACAGATCCCCTTGCAGACTAAAGGCATAAAAGGCCCCCGAGGCCTTCTCCCGGTCCTGCATGGACATGCTGCTCTCCGCCGCGCTGGAGGCGACAAAGGAAATGATCTCGGTCAGTTGATCGGCCTCGATGTCCGAGTTCGATTTGGGGATGGTCAACAAATATTCAAGCCCGGGATACAAAGAATCCGGGATGGATTTCAGGTCGGCGGCCTGAGTCGGAACGGCTGTTCCAAGGACAAGCAGAGCAAGTAGACAAATATAACGCATAATCATGTACATCTTCCGGTTGTATGTTCACCGCCACGGCGGCACGGTCAGGACGGACTTTCCATAATGCCGGAACAGCCGTCTGTGAAGCCCTTTGTCATACACCCGGCATCAATTCAAGATCGGGAATTACGTCACAATGGGCGGGTCGCGCGGGCGCCGTACGGTAGACGCGCCCCCCGGCCATGGGCTAAGAGGCTTGGATAACTCATGCACAACGATCACGCCACGACACCATCGCCCACGCTCTTTGTGGACTCAAAACCGGAACTTCTGACCCTGGGCTTGCGCGGTATTCTCGACCTGCGCACGACTCCGGGAATCATGGAGAGCCTGGCGCATCTCCCCAAACCCTTGCCGGGGCTCATCCACGCCGATCTGAGCGGGATCACGCGCATGGACGACTGTGGCGCGCTGGTGATTCTGCAATTGCGGCGCATGGCTGAAAAACATGGCTCCACCCTTGAGATGCTTGGCACTCCGGGTCATGTGCAGGAACTTCTGGATTTCTTGCGTCTGGACGACCCGCCACGTTCGGGCGGCTCCAAAAGAACCAGACCCGGCATCATGACGCGATTTGGCATCAAGACCATCGAGGTCACGAGCCAGGCCATGACTCACGTCTCCTTCGTGGGCGAAGTCACCGTGACGCTCCTGTCCCTGCTCCGCCACCCCGGCAGGCTGCGCCTTGGCGACGTGGTCCTCTACATGCAGCGGGTCGGCGTGGACGCGCTGCCCATTGTCGGACTGATCAGCTTTCTTCTGGGGTTGATCATGGCCTTCATGTCTGCGGTGCAGCTCCAGCAGTTCGGGGCCAACATCTACGTGGCGTCCCTGGTGGCATTGGCCATGGTCCGCGAGCTCGGACCCATCATGACGGCCATCCTCGTTGCCGGGCGCTCGGGTTCGGCATTCGCCGCCGAGATCGGGACCATGAAGGTTTCCGAAGAAGTGGACGCGCTCATCACCATGGGCTTCAAGCCAGCCATGTTTCTGGTGGCGCCCAAGATCATCGCCTCGCTCCTGGTGGTGCCGCTGCTGGCCATGTACTCCAACCTGTTCGCCATCGCCGGAGGCCTGCTCATCGGCGTGACAACGCTGGATCTGACGGTGAACGCCTACATGGCCCAGACCATGAACACGCTGACCATCTTCGACATCAACTGGGGCCTCTTCAAGAGCGCCATCTTCGCCGTGCTCATCGCCACGGTGGGCTGCTTCAAGGGCTACCAGGTGCGAGGGGGAGCAGCCAGCGTGGGCCAGGCCACAACCTCGGCCGTGGTCACGGGCATCTTTCTGGTCATCCTGGTCGATTCGGTCCTGGCCGTGATCCTGAGGTACTGGCGGCCATGACCCAAAAGCCAGTCATCAGCGTGCGCGGCCTGACCATGGGCTTCGGGGAACTGGTCATCATGCGCGACCTGGACTTCGACATAGAGGCCGGGGAAATTTTCGTCATTCTGGGCGGCAGCGGCTGCGGCAAATCCACCCTGCTCAAGCATCTGGTCGGGCTCTACAAGCCCATGAGCGGCGCGATCACCATTGCCGGCCTTTCGCTTGATCCGGACAACGAGGACAGTTTCAAGAAAATCCTGGCCCGCATCGGGGTCATGTACCAGGGCGGCGCCCTTTTTTCCTCCATGACCCTCGGTGAAAACGTGGCCCTGCCCATCACGGAATATTCGGACCTCAAGGAAAGCGCGGTGGAGGAACTGGTTCGCCTCAAGCTACGCCAGGTCGGGCTCGAAGGCTTTGAACACCATCTGCCGGAGGAGCTCTCCGGAGGCATGAAGAAACGAGCGGCCATCGCGCGGGCGCTGGCGCTCAATCCTGAAATTCTTTTCCTGGACGAACCCTCGGCGGGTCTGGACCCCATCAGCTCGGCCGAACTCGACATGCTCATCCTGCGCCTGAACCGCACCCTGGGCACGACCTTTGTCGTCGTCACCCACGAGCTTTCCTCCATCTTCACCATTGCGAAAAGGATCGTCATGCTCGACAAGGAAAGCAAATCCATCATCGCCGATGGCAATCCGCACGAACTCAAGGAAGCAAGCGAGCATCCCTTCGTGCGCCAATTCTTCAACAGACAGCCGGAAATGGAGAAATAATGGCTTCCGCTCGTGTCAATTTTTCCGTGGGCCTGTTCATGACCGCCGGCCTTGCCCTGGCCACGCTGGCCATCATCTGGCTGGGCATGACCTCGTTTCTGCGCAAGGGCGAACTCTTCGTGACCTATTTCGACGAGTCCGTGCAGGGCCTCGGAGTGGACTCTCCGGTCAAGTACCGGGGCGTGCCCGTGGGCCGCGTCCAGGCCATCCGCATCGCTCCCGACTATCACCTCATCGAGGTCGTCATCCTCATCGACGACGAGCACGCGGACGACGAAAACCGTTTCGAGGACAGCGTGGCAGCCATCTCCAACGTCGGCATCACCGGAGCCATGTTCGTCGAAATAGACAAGCGCGGGCCCACGTCAGACGCCCTCTCGCCGCAGCTCAGCTTCACCCCGGAACATCCCGTCATCGCCTCCAGACCCTCTGACATCAAGAAACTGTTCCGGGAAATCGACGGAATCGCCATGAAGATCCAGTCCATCGATTTCAAGGGCATTTCGGACCAGGCCATGGCCGCCTTCACAACCGTCAACACGGTCATGACCGAGGCCCAGCTCGGGGCCATCTCGGCCGACATACGCACCCTTTTGGCCAGCATCAACGCGGCAGCCAATCCGAAACGCCTGGAATCCATGGCAAAAAACATGGAGCAAACCATCCTCGCGTCGCGTTCACTGATGAACAAGGCGGCCGAGGAACTGACTCGCATGGACACCATCCTCGTTCAATTCCAGTCCTTGCTCGAAGCCAACCGGCCGCATGTCGACACGGCCATGAACGCCCTGGCTTCGACGGCCCTCAAGGCCGACGTGGTCATGACCCAGAGCCACGCCACGGTGTTTCAGATGCAAGCCACCATCAAGGATCTGGAAGAGCGCCTGGCCGTCACCGCCGAGAATCTGGAGCAAACATCCAGCAACCTGAACACCTTGATCGGCAACGTCAAGGATCAGCCGGCCCAGCTCATTTTCGGACAACCAAAGGCCCCCCGCAAGGTGGAGGAGTAGGAAGCCCATGCCCATCCGTTATTTTCTTCCATTCATCCTGATGCTCGCCCTGGCCGGATGCGGGGCGACCCGGACCACGGCGCCGGACGTGCGCTACTACACCCTGGAATACGAAAGCCCGGCGTTCACCGGAACGCAGGCCAAGGCCGTCATCGTGCTGAACCGTTTCGGTGTGGCACCGGAGTTCAACACCGGCAAGATCGTGTACCGGGATCTGTCCTTTGGCCGACAGGAATATGCCTATCACCAGTGGCGCGCGACCCCGCAGGCCCTGGTGGCCGATTATCTGCGCCGCGACATGCAGCAAAGCGGCCTCTTTCTGGCCGTGAACCGGGCCGGCTCATCCGTTTCCGCCACGCACCAGCTTGAAGGGATGATCGAGGAATGGCTGGAGGTGGACGCCGAGGAGCACTGGCTGGCCACCGCCGGCCTGACCGTGACCCTGCTCGATCTGCGCGCCCGCGCAATATCGGACCAGGTTCTCTTCCAGCGCACCTACCGCGAGTCCGAGCCCGCCGCCAAAAAAAATCCCGGCTCGGTGGTCGAAGCCATGAGCCGGGTAATGCGCAGACTGTCGGAAAGAGTCATCGCCGACGTACATACCGCAGTGAAGTAAAGGTTCGAGGGCAAGAAGCAAGGAAAAGCCGGGGCCGATGCGTATGCTTCAATACGTGAGGGTCCGGCTTTCCCGCAACGACGCAGCCATCGGGCCTTTTTCAAAGGTAGACGGTTCAAAAAGGTTCGAGGGCAAGGAGCAAGGAAAAGCCGGGGCCGATGCGTATGCTTCAATACGTGAGGGTCCGGCTTTTTCGCAGCGACGCAGCCATCGGGCCTTTTTCAACCGTCTAGGGCTTTCCGTCCGTGGTCAGTCCATTGCTCGCCTTGATGATATCCCATGCCTCATCCGCCGTACTGACATACTGAAAGAGGCTCAGGTCTTCGGGGTTGATGGTTCCTTCCTCGACCAAGGCCTCGAAGTTGATGACCTTGTGCCAGAAGCGGCGGCCAAAAAGCAGCACCGGAATGGGTTTGACCTTGCGGGTCTGGATCAGGGTCAGGGCCTCGAAGAGCTCGTCCATGGTCCCGAAGCCGCCGGGAAAGGCCACCAGGGCCTTGGCCCGCATCAAGAGATGCATCTTACGGATGGCGAAGTAGTGGAACTGAAAGCTCAGTTCGGGGGTGATGTAGGGGTTGGGCTCCTGCTCGAAGGGGAGCACGATGTTCATGCCGATGCTCTTGGCGCCGACATCGTGCGCGCCCCGGTTGGCCGCGCCCATGATCCCGAAGCCGCCACCGGTGATGACCACGTGCTTGCACTGCGCCATGTTCTCGGAAATGAGGCGCCCGAGCTTTCGCGCCTCCTCGTAATAGCGGCTGTTGGCCACGGCTGTGCGGGCCTTGGCCAGTTCGCTACGCAGCAGGACATCCTCGGGATTTTTCTTGAGCCCTTCCAGCACCTTTTCCAGACGGACGGCGGCAGTCTCCGCATCCATGGTGCGGGCGCTGCCGTAGATGACAATGGTGGATTCAATCTGTTGCTCCTGCAGAGTCAGCTCGGGCTTCAAAAGCTCCAGCTGAAGGCGCACGGGCCGAAGCTCCTCGCGCAACAGAAAGTCCTGATCCTGAAAAGCCAGACGATAGGACGCGGACTGGCACTGGGGAGTGTCGACATGGCGCTTGGCGGCCTGGGCGTCTTCATTGGCCGAGGGAAAAACACCGAAACGGCGGGTTCGTTTGTTGGTCATGAAAATTCCTTATTGGCGGGCCAGGGCCACGCACTTTACTTCAACAACTCCGCCCAGCGGCAGACCCGAGACCTGCACGGCGGCGCGGGCCGGCCGGTGTCCGGCCATGAATTCGTCGTAGATGCCGTTGAAGAGTTTGAAATTGGCAAGATCGGTCACGAACACGTCCACACTGACGATATCCGTCACGGCGCATCCGGCCTCGGCCAGGATGGCCCCCATGTTGGCCAGGGCCTGCCGGGCCTGGGCCTCGAAGTCCGCACCGGCGAACTGGCCGGTGGCCGGAACCAGCCCAAGCTGCCCGCTGACATACAAAAAGCCTCCGGCACGCACGGCCTGGGAATAAGGACCGACGGCGGCCGGAGCCTTGTCCGTGGCGATAAAATCGAGTTTCTGCATACACCCTCCATAAAAAGAACGGCCCTCGCGGGCCGTTCCATCATACCGCATTGTGATTGAAAATCCCTAATCCAGAACCTTTTCAAGCCAATCCAAAGCTGCCGCGACCGTAGGAAATCCGATGGTGCTGGTCAAGAGAATGACGGCATGCCTGATTTCCTCGGGTGTGGCTCCGGCCTGAAGGGCCCGGCGACCATGGCTACGCACCGCGCCTTCCGAGCGCAGGGCCGCTGAAGCGCCGAGCTGCACAAGGTGCATCTCCTTTTCGCTTAAAGGTCCGGCCCCCTGCGCTGCCTTGCCCAAGGCTTCGGCCGAGGCAATGAGATCCGGATACATTTCCTGCAATTTCTGATAGTGTTTCGACTTGCCAGTGCTCATGATTCATCTCCTTACCGTAAGAGTGTGCCGGGTCCTTCATTGACGCAGACATGATTCGATCATAGGGGCAACTGGACCTGAAAAACAAGGAGTTTTCCCATGAAAGTCGCCATACCCACTATCGGAACGCGCGTTGATGAACATTTCGGCCATGCCCGCACCTTCACCATCCTCACTCTGGACGATTCCGGCCGAATCGTCGAAAATGAGACCTTTCTCCCGCCTTCGGGCTGCGGATGCAAATCCACCGTGGGCGTGACCATGCAGGCCAAGGGCGTTGCCGTCATGCTGGTAGGCAACATCGGCCAGGGCGCCATAAACAAGATGGCCGAACACGGCATAAAGGTGATCCGCGGCTGCGAAGGCGAAATCCTCGACGTGCTCAAAAGCTGGACCGACGGGGACATTGAGGACAAGAACATTCTCTGCAATCACGAAGGCTGCACGCACTAGGAGATCATCATGGAATGCCCCTGCCACTCGGGACGTGAATTCGAAGAATGCTGCGCCCCCATCATCGCCGGAGAAATCCCCGCGCCCAGCCCCGAAGCGCTGATGCGTTCGCGCTACACCGCCTTTTGCAGTGACGAGATGGACTATCTTCAGGGCTCCTTGGTCGAGGAGCACCGCTCGGAGTTCAATGCCGACGACGTGAGACGCTGGAACAAGGAAACGGATTGGCTGAATCTGGAAATCCTGGAAACCGACACGGACGGGAATACGGGCATGGTCTGCTTCCGAGTGAGCTTCCGGCACAAGGGCGGCACGCAGAGCCTGACCGAGCGCAGCCGCTTTGTGCGGCGCGATGGCCGCTGGTACTACCTCGAAGGCGAGTATGAAACCGAGACGGTCCGCCATGAAAGCCCCAAGGTCGGCCGCAACGACCCCTGCCCCTGCGGAAGCGGCAAAAAATTCAAAAAATGCTGCGGCTAGCAGGCTGCTTAAAAACGGCGATCTGCTTCGTCACTGCAGAAAATCCAGACCCGAGCCTGTTTGAATACCCTTGCGGGCACACGTACGCTTCGGCCCTGAATTTTCTTTGTTCCTCGCATCTCACCATTTTTAAGCAGCCTGGAAATTTGTAGTTTTCCAGTCAGCTAGGACCCAATGACCGCAATTTTTTCCATCGTCTTCGTCTTCGCCGTCATGCTGACGGGAATCCGTCTCAAGCTGGGGCTGGGACTGTCCATCCTGGCGGGCAGCTTCGTGCTGGCCCTGCTGTTTGGCCTCTCGCCCCTGGCCTGGCTTGGCGCCATTCCTGATGCGCTCCTGACCGAAGAGACCTTTGTGCTCTGCGCCATCATCGCCGTCATCCTGGCCTTCAGTGCCCTGTATTCTGCTTCCGGCCAGTCGGAGCGCTTCATGCGCGCCATCCGCGCCCAAATCCGCTCCCGCTCGCTGCTGCTGGTCTTTTTTCCGGCGCTGATCGGCCTTTTGCCCATGCCCGGCGGGGCCATCTTCTCCGCGCCCATGGTCGAAAAGGCGGCCTCGGAACTGGCCATTCCCCAAAGGGACCAGGCCCTCATCAACTACTGGTTTCGGCACATCTGGGAGCTGGCCTGGCCCCTGTATCCCGGCCTGATCCTGGCTTCCTCCCTGGCGGGCATCCCGGTGACCGGGATCGTCGCGCTGCTTTGGGCGGGCCCGCTGGTGGCCATCGCCCTGGGCTGGCTCCTGATCCTGCGCCCGGCCCTGAAAAACGCGCCCCGGCTGCCCGCCATCGCGGCCAAGTCCCGCAATGGCCGGGACTGGCTCGGAGGCCTCCCGCTCTTCACCGCCATCGCCGGATCCATCGGCGGAGAATGGCTTTGCGCCGTGCTCTGGCCGGGCAGGCCCATGGAATACGGGGTCATCGCAGCCCTGATCCTGGCCTCCGGGGTCAGCCTGTTCATGGCCCAGGCCAAATGGACGGCGGTGCTGCGGGAGGCGGGCAAGGACAACACCATGTCCCTTTTGGCCGTGGTCGGCGCCATCTTCATCTTCAAGGAAATCCTGCACCAGGGCCACGTCGTCGACGTCCTGGCGCAGACCCTCGGCGGAGGCCGCGCGATCTACGTCATGGCCATCGTCCTGCCCTTTCTGGTGGGCTTTGTGGCCGGTCTGACCATCGCCTTCGTGGGCGCGACCTTCCCGCTGCTCTTCGGACTCGCCCATTCCTCAGGCCAGCCCCATCTCATCCCGGTGATCCTGAGCCTTGGGATGTACGCCGGATACGCGGGGATCATGTCCTCGCCGATGCACATATGCTACCTGATGACCTGCAACTACTTCCATCAGGACCCGGGCAAGCTCCTGCCGCGCATCCTTGTGCCCGGCCTTCTGCTCATTCCGGCGGGCGTGGTCGTGACCTTCCTCATGGTTCCGCGCTAGCGAGAGCCCCAAACTTCTGGAGCATCCGAAATACGGAGGCGCCACGTCTTGACTTCCGGTCCGAATATGGCACTCTTTACAGACCGGAGGGAACCAGCATGAACATCACCAACGACATCAAGCCCGTGACCTATCTGAAGTCTCGGGCAGCCGAGCTTCTCAATCAGATCAATGAGACGCATCGGCCCGTGATCATAACCCAAAATGGCGAACCGCGAGCCGTATTGCAGGACCCGAAGAGTTACGAGAACATGCGCAACGCCATCGGCCTGCTGAAACTCATCTCAGCCGGTGAAACCGACGTCAGGGAAGGACGCGTGGTGGGGCACGACGATGTTTTCGACACCCTTGAAGACGACTTGAAGGCAGCCATGAAATGAACAGGACGCATCACGTCGTCTGGGCCGCCGTGGCCCGCAACGATCTCAAGCAGATCATCGACCATATCGCCCAGGACAGCCCAGACGATGCGCTGCACATTCTTCACAAGATCAGACAGCGGGCAGCGGAACTTAAAGCCATGCCGGATCAAGGCAGGATCGTTCCGGAATTGAAAGAACAGGGCATACAGACGTACCGCGAACTCATCGTCGCCCCGTGGAGAATCGTCTACAGGGTCTCGGACACAACGGTTTTTGTTTTGTCAGTCATCGATTCGAGGCGTAATGTCGAAGACATTCTGCTCGACAGACTCATCAAATAGCACAGCACGACACCAGCTTGTCCTGAGCGCTCCGCCCCTCAAGCACTGCCCGTGCAAACGGCCTGTACGCACTCCCCCTCCGTCATATCCGGCCGTTCGTACCCGTCCTACTGAAAAATCACGTCCGCACCCAAAAACTTCTCGTAATCCACGCCCCAGGCCCGCATCTGCAGCAAGAGCGGGATGAGGCTGCGGCCCATGTCCGTCAGGGAATACTCGACGCGGGGCGGCACTTCGCGATAGACTTCGCGGTGTACCAGCCCGTCGGCTTCCAATTCGCGCAGCTGCCGGGTCAACATACGCTCGGTCACGTCGGCCATGCCCCGGCGCAGCTCCCCGAAGCGCACGGCCTCGGCCAGGGACAGGTGGTAAAGGATGATGGGCTTCCATTTTCCGCCGATGACCGCCAGGGTCAGCTCGAAATAGCAGCGGTAGCGTTTGCCGGAGATTTCCTTGATCTTGCAGGGCCGAGGCTGGTTTTCGTCCATTACTATACTCCATGTATGTACCGCACATTATAGACAGTACTTTTCATAATCGCAGACATGTGATCTATCCGGACCTGCATCACGCAGTCAATCCAAACAAGGAGAGAAAAATATGTACGTAGTCGCAGTCAACGGCAGCCCGCGCAAGGGCGGCAACACGGAAATCCTCTTGAACCACGCCCTTGAACCCCTCAAAAAGGCGGGCTGGGAAACGGAACTGGTGCAGGTCGGCGGACAGAATATCCGGGGCTGTCAGGCCTGCTACAAGTGCTTCGTGCGCAAGAATGGGCAATGTTCCATGAAAAAGGACGTCTTCAACGAAATCATGGAAAAACTCCTGCGCGCCGACGCCCTCATCTTCGGCTCGCCGACCTATTTCGCCGATGTCTCCGCTGAACTCAAAGCCCTGATGGACCGCGCGGGCCTCGTCGCCCTGGCCAACGACCGCGCCTTCAAAGGCAAGATCGGGGCGGCCGTGGTGGCCGTGCGGCGCGGCGGCGCGACCCACGTCTATGACAGCATCAACCACATGTTCCTCATGAACCAGATGCTCATTCCCGGCTCGGTGTACTGGAACATGGGCTACGGCCGCGACAAGGGCGAGGTCGAGGGGGATGCCGAAGGGCTTGGCAACATGAAGAATCTGGGGCAGACCATCGCCTGGCTGGGAGCGGCCATCAAACCGCATCTGGACAGCTTTCCGGCCCTGGAAACCGTGAGCGAATAAGGGGGACGACCATGATCGACTTTCACATCGACAAGGACAAGTGCATCCAGTGCGGCGAATGCGCGGCCGACTGTCCGGCCGGCATCATCGAAATGAAGGAGTTCCCCGAGATTACCGACGAGGGGCGCTGCTACCGCTGCCAGCACTGCTACACCGTCTGCCCGACAGGGGCCGTGTCCATCCTGGGCCTGACGGCCGAGGACGGCGCGATGGAAAAAGAACTGCCCTCTTCTGTGCAGATGACCGACCTGATCAAATGGCGTCGCTCCGTGCGGCGCTACAAGGACGAAAACGTTCCCAAGGCCCTCATCGACGAACTCGTCGATACCACCTGCCACGCGCCGACCGGGGTCAACGCCCAGGGCGTCGTGTTCACCGTGGTCCGGGACAAGGCCTTCATGGACACCCTGCGCCACGAGACCCTGGACCGCCTCGGAGCTCTGGCCGATGCCGGAAAGCTGCCGGAAGGGATCATCTCCCAGTACCTGGGCTTCGCCGTGAAGGCATGGCGGACGCACGGCCGCGACGTCATCTTCCGGGGCGCTCCGCACATGCTGCTGACGAGCACCCCGCCCGGCGTGCCCTGCGCGGTGCAGGACGCGCACATCGCCCTGACCACCTTCGAACTCCTGGCCAGCGCCCATGGCCTCGGCACCCTCTGGGACGGCATGTTCATGATGGCTCTGGCCATTTGCCCGCAGCTTCGAGAAACCCTGCGCATCCCGGCCGATCATTCCATCGGCTACGCGCTGCTCTTCGGCAGGCCGGACGTGCAGTATCACCGCCCCGTCAAAAGGGGCCCGGCCACGGTCAATATCCTCGAATAAAAAAAGGGCCGGAACGCTTGATACGCGTTCCGGCCTATCCCGTTTTGCTACGGAGAAATTTTCCCCATGGACACCACCGGCATCACCCTGGCCATCCTCTCGGCCCTGTTCATGGGCACCATCGGCGTCTTCTCCAGAATCACCGAACTGCCCGCCGAAACCATCACCTTTTTCCGCCTCCTGCTCGGAGCCGGATTCCTGGCCATCTTCCTCCTGGCCACCCGCCAGGCCGGGACGCTCAGACGCTGGCCGACCTGGCCCGTGATCGTCAACGGGGCGCTCCTGGCCGGGTTCATCATCTTCTACGTGCAGGCCATGAACCTGACCTCCATGGCCAACGCCATCATGCTCGTCTATTTGGCCCCGGTCGCGGCATCGATCTTCGCGCATTGTTTCATGAGGGAGCGGCTCAATCTCGCAGGCTGGATTCTCATCGGCCTGGCTATGCTCGGCTTCGCGGCCATGATGGAATTCAGGCTCGATTTCGCGGACGGCTCGAACCATGCGGCGGGCCTGGGCCTGGCAGCCCTGGCCATGCTCTGCTACGCGAGCTTCATCCTCATGAACCGCCGCATCCGGCCCCACGTCCCGGTCATGACCCGCGCCTTTTATCAACTTCTGGTCGGGGCCCTGGTCATGCTGCCCTTCTTCCTGCACACCCGGCCCGAAATCACCCCAGTAAACGGACTCTGGCTCCTGGCCACGGGCCTGATCCCAGGCTTCCTGGCCATCACCTTCGCCGTGGCGGCCCTAAGCCGCCTGCCCGCCGCCACCTTTGGCACCCTGGCCTATTTCGAACCCCTGGCCGTGGTCTTCTTCGGCTGGTCCCTGTTCGGAGAAAACCTGTCCGGCCTGCAACTGGCAGGCTGCGCCACCATTATGGGCACCGGCTGCGCCAAGGCCCTGATCGCGAGCCGGACAGGCTCATCCTGACCACACGGGCCTGCGACCCGGACTGTCGGCGCAAGAGAGTTGCGACAGCGCTACTGTAATTTCTTTCCTGGGTTGCGGCATCGCCCCGCAGACCTCGCGTAATCTCCCTTAAAATCCCCGCGATCTCTGATGCAACCGGGCATTGCAGCGTGTTTTCAAGGCAGCGTCGCGATGGCATCAGTGTTGCTTTGCATGAATTGACCAAGAACAAAGGTGGCCCGGTCCGCCCAAAAATGTCGAGCTTGATGTATCAATCCAAGCGGCCCTCGCGGCTGCATCCGTCCAATCGTCACATGGAGGAACAATGTCCAAAATAGGCCTCATCCGTTGCGAAAAAAATGAAGCAAAATGCCCTCTGACCTCCTGTTTCAAGGCGCTCTCCTCCGCTGCGGAAGGCTTTGCGGGCTGCGAGGAGCCGGAAATCGCGGGCGTTTTCACCTGTCGATGTCCGGGAGAAAACGTGGCAGACATGGCCAGGATACTCAAAAGCAAGGGCGCTGAACGCGTCCACTTCTGCACCTGCCTGTTCTCGCGCAAGGAGAAGGATGGCTGGGCGCTGGGAGACGGCTTTTGCGAGGATGTGGACCGGCTCGTCCACCAGGCCGCCGATGCGGCTGGAATCCCCTGCGTCAAGGGCACTGCGCACCTGCCGCATGGATATGTTCCGGAAGTGATCGAATAAACACAGAAGGGGTTTTCATGGGCGACGATCTGGACCGCATCATTGAGGCCATGCAAAACACGATAAACGAAGACACGCGCGCGGCCTGGGGCGAGGAAGCCTACGAGCGCTGGGTCAACCCGCCCAACATGGGCTCCATGCCCGACGCCGACGGCACGGCGGAACTACGCGGCACCTGCGGCGACAGCATGGTCATCTCGCTCAGATTCGACGGGGATCGGGTCGGCGCGGCATCCTTTGAAACGGACGGCTGCGGCCCGAGTGTGGTCTGCGGTTCCCTTGCGGCGGAGATGGCCGTGGGCAAGACAGCCGAAGAGCTTTTCGACATCAGCGGCGAGATGGTCCTGGCCCGGGCCGGACAGATCCCCCAGGACCATCACCACTGTGCCTTTCTGGCCGTCTCGACGCTGCACGAGGCACTCGGCAGATACATGCGCCTCGCCCTTGAGAAAAAATGACGGACAATTTTCACACAACTGCTCCCGTAAAAAACGGGAAGGAGGTCTGCGATGCCAGCTGGTAACGGAACGGGACCCATGGGCATGGGCTCCATGACAGGACGCGGAGCCGGATATTGTTCCGGTTCAGGGACGCCGGGTTACGCGAACGGCGGAGGATTTGGCGGCGGTGGATTCGGATTCGGCGGCGGCAGAGGCCGCGGACGTCGCTTTTTCGCGGCAGGGCCGCAGGGTCGCTTCGGGCGGCAGGAAGCCTTTGACCCGGCCACCGAACAGACGCTCAAAGATCAGGTCAAAGCCCTGCAGTCCCAACTGGAAGCCATTCAGCAACGTCTGGAAGAAATGAAATAGCCGGACAACCGGGCACAAGAGAATGGCCGCTTCCCTCGGGGTCGCGGCCATTCATTTTTGTTCAATGGTTCCAAGCGGCCATCACTGCTTCACGGCCCACACCGCATGCACGGGGTCGGAATGCTGGATCATGGGATAGTAGCGATCCCGGGCATCCATGGGCCGGGGCCAGCCACGATCCGAAAGGGTGAACACGTCCTTGAAACCGCCGCCGAGACGGAAGTACTCCGAGACCAGGGCCACGCGCTCGTACTCATGCAGCTCGGTCCAGATGCGCACGGCCTGGTCCGGGAACCATCGATGCGAAAAGACCATGACGCACAGTCCGCCTGCTTCCAGCACCCGCGCGATCTCGGCGAAGACCTCAAGAGGCCTCGTCAGGTATTCCACGGACAGGCTGCAAACCACGGCGTCAAAGGCACCATCCGCGAAAGGCAGTTTCGGGTCGGCATTGAGGTCATGAACCACGTGGGACGACAGGGCCGGATTTTCGCTCATCTCCTCAGCGTTCATGCCCAGACCCGTGGCCCTGACACCACCGGGCAGATGCGACTCCCATCCAGCCATGAGATCAAGAATCCTCTCCCGACCGGGCAAAAGACGCGAGTACACCTTGGCAATGTTCTCGCGCGACTGACTGTCCACGTGCGGGACCTTGCGCGGCGTAGCGTAGAATTCCGCGTCGCCGACACCCAGCGGCTTTTCCAGAGGCACGCCGAGGCCAAAATCCGTCCCTCTGTCCGTCTTGCGCTTCAGTCCCGGCCCGTCGGTCAGGGCGCAAAGCCAATCCTTGCACTGCCCGCCGAACTCCGCCTGCTTGGGCCACACCGCAAGAGGGGTGATCTCAAGCCGCGCCTCCACGTCAGCCAGCGGATGATTGAGATCGACGGTCAGCGTGTCGGCGCCGGTGTTTATGACACGAAAGGGCTGGATGTTCTGCGGGTAGATGCCGGGCAAGCCGCGCAGCACACCCTGAGGATAGAATCGCCCCTGCAACGGCTCGATGGAGGCTTCCCCAACGGGGGCCTTGAATGCCTTGCGAGGCACGGTCATGACCTTCCTCATGTCCCGCACCGGCACATGCACGCCGGGCTGCAGATCGACAAGACGGGATTCCCCTTCCGTCATTCCCAGAATCTGTTTTTCAAGCCCGGCAGGAAAAACATCCCGCCACAGGTTCACGTTCTGAGCGTAAAAACTGTCCTCATGGCCAACGCCATGCTCCTCCCAGTGCAGACGGAACTGGATGTTGGCCAGGGTATCGGTCGAAATGGCGGTCATGGCTGCCTCCGGTTGTATTCACAAATAAATGACAAAATTTATCAATAAGAAACCTGGCCCGGCAGTCAAGCGGAGTTGCCAATATGAACGCCAAGCGTTATTAGTGATGCATGATCGTCTCATTTGCCTGCAAGGAAACCGACAAACTCTTCCGTGAGCGAACATCGCGAAAAATTCCCCCTGACATTCACCGGGTTTCCTTCCGCAAGCTGCTGCAATTGCATGCAGCGGTCGATCTGAACTTTCTTCGCGTGCCCCCGGGCAATCGACTCGAAAGCCTGTCAGGGGACCGGTCCGGACAACACAGCATACGCATCAACGATCAATGGCGCATCTGTTTCACATGGCGCGACGGTAATGCGCATGATGTGGAAATCGTGGATTATCATTAATGGAGCAAAGCACCATGACACACCTGATTCCTGATCCCATTCATCCCGGAGAAATTCTGCTGGAGGATTTCATGAAACCCCTGGCCATCACCCAATACGCCCTGGCCAAGGCCATCAGCGTTCCTCCTCGCCGCATCAATGAAATCGTGCACGGGAAAAGAGCCATCAGCGCGGACACGGCGCTCAGGCTCGGTCGCTATTTTGGAGTTGATCCGCAGTCGTGGATGAACCTGCAATCACACTATGAACTTGAAGTCGCGGCACAAAATCTTGGAGAAAAACTGGAACGCGAAGTCAACCCGCGAAGCGCCGCCTGAACACGGCATGCTTGCAAAGTATAAGGGCGCCCCGAATGGAGCGCCCTTTTTCACTTCTTTCTCAATGCCATCTATTCAATAATCTCAATGCAGTCGTCCGGACAGTAGGACACGACCTTGCGGGCCAGATCCTCTTCGCAGGGGTTCTGCAAAATCACGGCTACATGGGCGTCCTCGTCGTAGGCGAAGATCTCCGGCGCCAGCTCCACGCAGGCCAGGCATCCGGAACAGCACGGCCCGTTCAGGGCCACTTCGACCATGTTCATTTCAGGCCTCCCAGATATTTTTCAAGACGGCGCATGCCCTCTTCGATGTTCTCGATGGAGTTGGCGTAGGAAAAACGGATGTAGCCCTCGCCGCCAGGTCCGAAGTCCACGCCCGGGGCCACGCCCACGCCGGCCCTCTCCAGCAGATCGAAGGTGAACTGCATGGAATCGTTCGTGAATTTCTTGGCGTTGGCGAACACGTAAAACGCGCCCGTGGGCTCGACCCGAATGCCGAAGCCAAGCTCGCGCAGCCTGGCGATCATGTACGTGCGGCGCTGATCGTAGATGGCCTTCATGCGCTCCACGTCCGGGCCGGCCTGGGTCAGGGCGGCAACGCCCGCCCACTGGGCGATGGAGCTGGTGCACAGGAAGAAATTCTGCTGCATGGTCTGCAGGCGCTTCATGTAGCCCTTGGGGGCGATGACATACCCGAGCCTCCAGCCGGTCATGGCGTAGAGCTTGGAAAAGCCGTTGAAGACGAAGCAGTTGTCCGTGAATTCAAGAGCGGTGTGCTCCTGCCCCTCATAGACAAGCCCGTGGTAGATCTCGTCGGAAAAAAGCGGCACGCCGAGCTCGGCCAGACCGCGATACACCTCGGGGCTGACCAGCGTCCCGGTCGGGTTGGACGGGGAGTTGACCAGGATGCCGCGCACGTCGTCGTTCATGCGAGCCTTGACCTGATCGACGCGGAACTGGAACCCGTCTTCCTCGCGCACGGGCACGAAATCGGCCACCGCACCGGTGAAACGGATGAAATTGGGATAGCAGGCATAGCTTGGGTCCGAGAGCAGGACCCGATCGCCGGGCTGCAACAGGAGCGAAAAGGCCAGCAGCATGGACGGCGAGGTGCCCGAGGTGACAAGCACCTGGTCGGGATGGACCTCGACGCCGTATCTGGCATGGTAGTTGGCGCAGATGGCTTCGCGCAGCTCGATGATGCCCAGGGAATGGGTATATTGGCAGCGGCCGTCGCGGATGGCCTTGCAGGCGGCGTCCTTGACGCACTCGGGCGTGTCGAAGTCGGGCTCGCCGATCTGCAGATGCACGATGTCCCGGCCCTCTTTCTCCAGCGCGCAGGCCCGCTCCAGCACGTCCATGACCTTGAAGGAACTCAGGTCCTGGCAGCATGGGTTGATGCGGCATTCGTTCATAAAAATCCCCCTCGCAATTCGTGATAGTGGCGGCTTATACCGCTTCGCGGCAAAGCTCAAATTCTTCCATCCGGACTAGGCGACAATTTTGTGGAAGCGGGAACGTTTTTTCCGGTTTACCTCCAAACCGGCCACCAGTATTTACGCTTTCCGTAAGCGCTCACAGGTCCGCATCTATCCATAAATTTTTCATGTGAGATAATGGGCCTCCAATTCAAGGAGGTCTTCATGAAAACTCAGTTTGCACAGAATCGCGCGGCTCGCTGGATGGCGCATGTCCAGCAATGGCGGGAGAGTGGCCTCGGTAAGACCCGATACTGCCGCGAAAATGGTTTGGCTTTGAGCACGTTCCGATACTGGATAACAAAGTCCCGACCATCTTCTGGCGGCGAATCCGCCGCAATTCCCGCTCTTGTGGCGCTGCCGTTTACGTTCGCCTCGAAAGCCCCGTCTATTGGCCTCAT
>NZ_FORX01000021.1 GCF_900114115.1 Desulfomicrobium apsheronum
CGCGAGCTGGCAAAGCAAAGAACGGAGTTGGTCGAACGAAGTTTCCAGCATGTGCTCGATCGTGGCGGAATGCGGCGAACACACCTTCGGGGACAGGAAAACGTCCACAAACGATACCTCTTGTGCGTGGCCGGGTTCAATCTCGGCCTGCTGATGCGCCAGTTGATAGGTTTCGGGACCCCGAAGGGGTATTTTTACCTCAATTCAGCGCAAATTGTTATTATTGTTTGGGGACGGATGGTCGTTTCGATGATTTTGGTTGAGATGAAGAGCGAGACTGGCGAAGAATTCGTCGGAACTCAGATTACCGTCGAGCTGTGTTGATCATGAATAAATCAACGGGCTGCTAAAGCCAGCATTGACCCGTTCGAATTGTATGATGTCGAAGTCCATCCATACGGGCCATAGAACGTACGCACGCCCCTTACGCTTTTCTCATCCCAAATCATTATCGTGCCATCCCAACAGGACGAAGCCAGCGATGTCGTGCCCGGACTGAAAGATACTGATGTGACGAAATCGGCATTTCCGCCGAGCACTCGCATGCCTCCTTTAACTACCACGTTCCAAACTTTTATCGTGCCATCCCACAAATTGCCGGAAACCAGCGTCTCCCCATCCGGACTGAAAGCAACTAGGCGGATAATCGTATCGGTATTATCGTAGAGCGTGCGCAGTGCCTCGCCACTTTTCACATCCCAAATTTTAATCGTGTTATCCGAGCCACTTGAAGCCACCGTCGATCCGTCCGGGCTAAAGAAGATCGATATAACTTTGTGGTCACGAGCCTTGAAAGTGCGCAAGATCTCACCGCTTTTCACTTCCCAGACCGCGATCATTTCACTTCCGTCACTCGAAGCCAGCAACGCACCATCTGAACTAAAGGAGAGTGAATTGACAGCAGAAGTATGACTACTAGGTAAGCATAAGACGTCGCCAGTTTTTACATTTCGAATCGTAATTGTACCATCAAAACCGCCCGAAGCCAGCATTGAAGCGTCCGGGCTGAAAGATGCCGAAGCGATTTCGTTACCATTGCCATGAAATACTTGCATGACCTCGCCGCTTTTCACATCCCAAATCTTCAATGTGTCATCCATGTTGCAAGACGCCAACGTCGTTCCGTCCAGACTGAAGGAAACCGAAATCATGCATGAGCCGTGGCCGCCGAAAGTGCGCAAGGCTTCGCCACTCTCCGCATCCCAAACCCTTATCGTTTCATTGCAACTGGCAGTAGCTAGCATTGATCCATCCGAACTCAAGGAAACCGCAATGATACCTTCACCATTGTTATCGAGCGTGTGCGATGCACTACCTCTCTTCATATCCCAGACTTTTACAGAGCCATCATGGCTGCCCGAAGCCATTTTCTTCCCATCCTGACTGAAAGATACAGAAGCGACGGTATTACCATGGCCACTGAGTTTGTGCATAGCCTCTCCGCTTTTTACATCCCAAAATTTTATCCTACGGTCTTTGCTGGCCGAAACCACCGTCGTACCATCCGGGCTGAAGGCCACACAAGCAACATTATGGTCATGACCACTGAACTTGTACAATATTTCGCCGCTTTTCACGTTCCAAATTGTTGTCGTCTTCCACCCAGCTGAAGCCAGCGTTGTCCCATTCGGACAAAAGGAGACCGAGTAGACATTATCATTAGGCACTCCATTATAACCACTGAGCGTGTGCACCTTCTCGCCACTGTTCACATCCCAAATCGTTATTGTTTGATCCTCGCTGCCTGAGGCCAACGTCGATCCGTCCGGACTGAAAGATACAGAGTAGATATATTTATTACTATTGAGAGTGCGCACAACTTTTGGATTTTTTACATCCCAAAGCTTTATTGTGTTATCCTTACTACCGGATGCCAGCATCAAACTATCCGACCTGAAAGATATTGAAGTAACACTAAAAGTATGACCCTCGAGCGTATGAATCGCCTTAGCACTGTTCAAGTCCCAAAGTATTACCGTATTATCTTCGCTTCCAGAGGCCAATATTTCCCCGTCCGGACTGAATGCTACAGAAGTGACAGTATCAGAGTGGCCACAAAGCTTTCTTATAATTTCACCACTCTTTACATCCCAAACATTTATATTGTTATCATCGCTGCCAGAAACAAGTATCGAGCTATCTTTATTGAAAGCTACTGAAGTGACTCGACCATTATGTCCTTTTAAAGTGCGCAATAGATCGCCGTTATGATTATTCCAAATTTTTATTGTATTATCATCACTTCCAGACGCTAACATGAGGCCGTCATGGCTAAATGTTATTGAATTAACACCCGAGCTATGACCAATTTGTAAAAAAATTTCTGATTGATTAAACATGCTTTTATACACAATTATAATAAATATTACAGCAAAAGATATAATTAACGTAATTCTAGTCATACATTTACCCCTTAAATACATTAAAATAATTTTTTAAAAAAAATTTAAAAACACATAAAAGTTCTAAATATGTAAATTATATAAAAAATATAATAATAGTTTTTAAAATCAAAATATTGCTGATATTTTGAATTGAACAATGAAATCAAAATGAGTGCATAGATAAATGAAAAAAATAAACATTAGAAACATTATTGAAAAAGTGACATTTCCTACAGCACCTCCTGCTAGACAATATCCTTGAACGGAAAAATTATTAGAGTTTTCATCATGAGAAGTTCTCTTGGATCTGGGTGATGTCGCTCTCCGAAAAATCTTCGGCCGTAACGTCTCGCTGCAGCGCGACATCGATGAAGCACTGTGCTGAAGAGAAGAGTTCCATGTCTTTATTGAACATGTGGAAGACGGTCGAGGGCAGTACGATGGAGTAGTCGCCAGGTCCTGGCGCTTTTCGAGCCAGTCCTTCACGTGCAGCAGGATCTTGCCCACATCGAACTCGAGAACGGTCTTCAAGAGTCCATCCACTGCGTAGTCCTGAGGCTCCTGGTCCAGTTGGCCTCCGTTCAGGCTGCTGATTGGCCCATGGCCGAAGAGTCTGGGAACGCGCACTCCGACGCCGGCTGAAGCCGGACCCAGCATGGCCGCGCGGAAGCAACGCTTGGTGACCCGCAGGCGTTTGCCGTCGTATCCTATGTTGGATTGTGAACTGAGTTCTCGGACAGGAAGGCTGACAGGCAGAAACATGGCTTATTGTTCCTCTCTGATCTTCACGCCCACAGCCGCAAGTTCAGCCCTAAGCTCCGGCAGAGCCTCTCGGGCCTTGTCGTAGAGAGCCTGCTGGGCCGCTTTTTCCTCGGCTTGCCGGGCCTTGAACTCGTCGTAGGCGATCTTGCTTTCCTTGAATGCGGCTTCGTATTCGGCCTGGGTCATGCAGGGGGCGAAGTTGATTTTGGGGATGCCTTTGAGGTATTTTTGGGCGTGAAATTCGGCCGCTGCGCCAGCTTCAGATTTTTTTTTATCTTTCAGATATTCCCCATCAGTCTCCATCCGGGCCATCAATGCCACATAGAAAAAAGCCTTTTTGCAGCCCCGCTCCGTCACGACATGGGTTCCGAAATCAGTATTCTCTCCGTCCTCCATGATGAGTGATAGCCAGGCGGCTGCATTAGAGTAACCAAACCGCGCAGCCCGGTCCCAATAGTACAGGACCATGCGACTAGCTTCCTCCATAGTTCGGTTAGCCCGCACCTTTGCGTAGGTCCGACCGACGAAAGCATTGGCCCAGGCATCCCCCAATTCCGCGGCGCGCACCGTCCAGTACCACTTTTCTCGTTCCCCTTTTGCGATATAGTCCGGCATGGGGTGATTCAGTTCCTGGCCTGGAGGTGGGGTGAAGTCGTCCCCCCTGGGAACATGGCCGCTGGCGAAGAGCATGGATTTGCGATTGCCGGCCAGGGCGCTTTTGCGGAAATGCTTCGGGGCGTTCAGGTATACGGGATCATGGCTCAGAGGCGGCAAACCGGAGAGCCAGTGCAGGTAGAACACGCCCAGGAGCCAGTGGCCTTCGGCATCACCCAGGTGCCGGATCAGCCACGGCTCGATGGGGGTGACGTCAATGCCTTCGGAGAACTCCGGGTCCACGTGCGGCAGGACAGAGGCCATGGCCAGAGCGTGGATGTCGCCTTGGAGGCCATTGGTAAGGAGTCCGGTGAACAGATATTGTTTTTCCGAAGCGTCCATGAATTTTCCGCCAGGACGGAATAGCGACATTTTGTAGGCCGCACGTACGATGCCGACTTCTGAGGACAGTTCCTCGTCTGTTGGACCGGAAGCTTCTTCATAAAAGAATTTTGCCTCCTCAGCCGCCGTGGGCATGGCAACGGCGGGAAGCATGGCCAGCCAAAACAGTGTGGAAAATATGCATAATACGTATTTCATTTTCATCCCACCTTGCTCGTATTACAAAGCGATGCCGACGATATCTTTCTCGGAAAAGTCCGGTTCGTTAAGGTCCCTCTGCAGGGTGACCGTCATGGGGGAAGCCTTTTGACTTGGCAAAAAGGTCCATGTCCGCGCTGCACATGTGAAACACTGCGGCTGATGGCTCGATGGAATAGTGAAGTTTGCGATGGTCGTAAGGGTTGACCACGGGGGTGCCCAGTATGTCTTTGGCTTGCAGCAGGATCTTGCTCACATCGAATTCCAGCACGCTTTCCAGCATGCCGTCTTTTTCCTGCTCTATGGGCGCCTGCGCGAGTTGGCCTCCGTCCAGGCTGCTGATTGGTCCATGACCGAAGAGCCTGGGAACGCGCACTCCGACGCCGGCTGAAGCCGGACCCAGCATGGCCGCGCGGAAGCAACGCGTGGTGACCCGCAGGCGTTTGCCATCGAACCCTATGTTGGATTGTGAACTGAGTTCTCGGACAGGAAGGCTGACAGGCAGAAACATGGCTTATTGCCCCTCCCCGATTTTCACGCCCACAGCCGCAAGTTCCGCCCTAAGCTCAGGCAGGGCTTCTCGAGCCTTGTCGTAGAGGGCCTGCTGGGCCGCTTTTTCCTCGGCTTGCCGGGCTTTGAACTCGTCGTAGGCGATCTTGCTTTCTTTGAGGGCGGCTTCGTATTGGGACTGGGTCATGCAGGGGGCGAAGTTGATTTTGGGGATGCCTTTGAGGAATTTTTTGGCATGAAATTCGGCAGCTGCGCCAGCTTTAGATTTTTTTTTATCCTTCAGATATCCGCCGTCAGTCTCCATACGAGCCAGCAGCGCCGAATAGAAAAATGCTTTTTTGCAGTCTTGCTTGGTCACGATCTTTGTCCCGGAATCAGTATTCTCCCCATCGTCCAGAATGAGCGTTAACCACGCGGCTGTATCAGAGAAACCAAACCGAGCCGCCCGGTCCCAATAGTACAGGACCATGCGGCTGGTCTCCTCCACTGGCCAACCGGGCTGAACATGCGCATACTTGTTGCCGACGAAATAATTTGCCCAGGCATCCCCCAATTCCGCAGCCCGCACCTTCCAGTACCAGTTCTCCCGGTCGCCTTTAGCGATAAAGTCTGCCATGGGGTGCTCCAGTTCCTGCCCCGGGGGAGGGGTGAAATCGTCTCCCTTGGGTGCGTAATCGCTGGTGAAGAGCATGGACTTGCGGTTCCCGGCCAGGGCGCTTTTGCGGAAATGATCCGGGGCGTTCATGTACACGGGGGCGTGACTCAGGGGCGGCGAGCCGGAGAGCCAGTGCAGGTAGAATACTCCCAGGAGCCAGTGGCCTTCGGCCTCGCCCAGATGACGGATGAGCCACGGCCCGATGGGCGAGACGTCATGGCCTGCGGAAAATTCCGGGTCCACGTGCGGCAGGACAGAGGCCATGGCCAGGGCGTGGATGTCCCCCTGGAGGCCCTTATTGAGGAGTTCATTGAACACGTATTGTTTTTCCGAGGCGTCCATGGACTTCCCGCCAAGACGGAAGAGCGACGTTGTGTAAGCCGCGCGCACAACTATGACTTCCGAAGACAGTTCCTTGTCCGTGGGCCCCGAGACAATGACGTCATAGAAATACTTGGCCTCCTCGGCTGGCGTGGCAAAGGCTACAGCCGGGAGGAGGGCCAGGCTTAATAGCACGGAAACAAGGCATAAATGATGTTTCATAATTTTGTCCCGCATGGTTGAGATCAAGAGGGTATCAGGCCAGAAGGCTCGCTTTCGTGATGCTGACGATATCCTGCTCGGAGAAGTCCGGCTCAAGGATGTCTCGTTTCGAAATGACCTGCCAGGTTCCATTGTATTCCGTGAAAAGTTCCATGTCCGCGCTGTGCATGTGCAACACCGCAGTTGAGAGTTTCAGGAGATATCGATACCTGCCCCAGTCGACTTCCGCTTTTCTGCCTGTGGGGAGGTGTATGGCGTCTTTGGCCTGCAGGAGGATCTTGATTATGTCGAATTCGAGAACGCATTCCAGCATGCCGTCCCGTTCCTGCTCTTCAGGCTCCCGCGCGAGTTGTCCGCCGTCCAGGCTAAACGTCCCATTCCTGCTCACCCCAACCCCAGCCGAAGCCGGACCGAGCATGGCCAGGCGGATGCAACGCGTGGTGACGCGCAGGCGCTTGCCTACGACGTCGACGCTGATCTGCGGGCTGAACAGTTCGGTCACTTTTTCGTGCATGTTCTTGAAGAAGTCGAACCAGTCCTCCTCGGCAAAGGGCGATTTGAGCTTGTGGATGGGGTACGCATCCAGTTTGGCGCCCGTGGCCCAGTAATTGTTCGTGGCGGCCGATTCCAGAACCCCGTCCTGAAGCACCGCCGCCGCGACGGAGAGAGCGACGACGAGGATGAAGCCTCCCCAGCCCAGGTAGGGCAAGGCAAACAGGGAAGCTGCGGATGCGGCGGTAAAAAGGGCCGCGTCGTAGTCACGGTCCTTGTACAACTTACAGAAGTCGATGAAGGTCACGATTTGGGCGATACCTATTGTTGTCACCTGGCAGGCGGAAGACGTGAACAGCCTGACCAGCAAGGTGCTGGTGGAGCGCGCTAACCTGCGGGCCAAGGCCCACTGTATGAGCGCCAGGCTGTCCGTGAATGCGGAAAGGAGATCACGCACAAAGGGCACGGGGGCCCTGCGAGCAGAGCGCAGTTCCGCGGGCAGGCGGTGAACGGCCATGATCAGGTTGACGGCGCTGAAGACGCCGTCCAGGGCATTGACGGCTCGACCCAGACGGGTGGTAAAACGGTGGCGGATTTCGGCGCGCTGGAGCGCTGTCTCTGCATTGTACCATCCGATACGGGCCTCACCAACTTCAACATCCGCAACCCCATATTGCGCGAAACTCTGCAGCCAACTCAATCTCCTCTTCTCCACCTCGGCCTGCAGGGCCTGTTCCAGCTTTTTCGCGGCCTCCTCGGCTTCTATGCCTTGCGCCAGACGTTCGCGCAGATCGTCCAGCCGTGTCTGCAGGTCCACAACCTCCCCTACGTGGGCGACGCGCAGGTCCGTAACGCTCATGGACACGCCCATAGCGCCGCAGTTGATTTGATATTTCTGAATAAAGAGGATGCGTTCGCCGTCGAATTCGATCCTGGCAGCATTATGCTCAGAAACAATATCCACCATCGACTTGCCAGTCCCCAAGGGATCGTGCCGGATTTCCACATCCTGTACGGTGACCCACTCCATGTTCTTCTGTGCCTTGGCCAGATCGGCCTCGGCCGCAAGAACTGCGTCTTCCAAGCCGTACGTGCTCCCGGCCCTGCGTGCGGCATGGTGTTTCTCAATGGTCCTGTTCAGATTGTCCTGGGCCTCGGCCAGGGCACGCTCGCTTTTCGCAAGCTGCTCACTGCTTTGCGCCAGCCTGCGCTGAGCGTCCCGCTTGAGCTGTTGCGCTGTATCAAATTTCGCCTTTGCCGCCTCGAATTTTTCCAGCTCCTCCTTCTGGAAGGCTTCCATGGGCACGGCAAGCGCCTCGGTGCCGGTGCTCAGGATGCCTAGGGCCCGCTCCGCGTCGGAGTCCTCCCTGACTTCCTCAAGGCCTGGTACGGGAGCGTACTCGCTTTTGTTCATCCATGTCTCGGCCAGAAAGAACCCCCGACCCAGAGTGTTGGTCGGCGCGGCCGCAGGCAGGCCGAGGCGTTTGTTGAAGGCGGAGATGAGCGGCAGAACGCTCTGGAGCGTCTCCTTTTTCTTGGCCCGCTCCGTTAGGTAATGCGTCAGGCTGGTTAGGATAAGTCCGTATTCGCTGCCGGGCACGCCCCCTTCGCTCACCGTCCGCTGGAACAAGTCCGCAAATGGCGCGCCCTGGGCAAGCATGGTATCCAGGGCGGGAAAAATCTGCGGCCTGGATGCGATATTGTGAAAAGCCCCGGCCAGGATGGCCAGGCGGGCCACGGTCAGGGGATCGGCCGGGATTTCGTCGCTGTCGAAGGCTGTGGCCGGGTCGATGGGTGATGGCGAATTCTGATCGTCGCTCAGGAAGAAATTTTCGAGCTGGAACTGGAAGGAGTAGACGGGTCTCGTGTCCTGCATGAGGGCCTGCCACGTGCCGGTGATGAGTTTCAGACGGTCTTCCAGGGCGTTGAGCGCTTTCGTGTGTTTCTCTTTGAACGCGTTGTATGGAGCGAGACTCGAGCTGTTCTTTCTCCCTTCCGACTCCTCATACAGCCTGGTCAGTTCCCCCGAAACGATCATGGGTTCGTGCCAGCGAGCGTACAGGGATAAATCCTCCAACCCCGCGCTATACGCCGTAACCATGTCGTAGATCATGCCAACGGGGTCGACCAGGCAGGCCACGTGGGTGTCGTGGTGTGTCGTGGGCTGGTCGGCATCATCGGAGGACGTGGCCAAGGACTTCTGATAGAAGGGCGTGGCCGAGGCGTCCCAGCGTTGTCGCGCCGAGAGTCTGTCGCACAGATCACGCGGCGACCATTCCTTGTCTTTCTCAGGCTGGGGCCGCTCGAAGAGTTTCACTCCCAAATTCTCCTGGCGCAGCCGCAGCAGGCCGCCGGGGTTTTTGGCGTATTCCTCCACGTGCAGGGGCAGGTCGTCGGCGTGAAAGCAGGTTGAGGATGCTTCATAGGAGTACTGGCGCAGTCCGGGGTTCACCGCCTTGCCAAGGGTCACGAGCTGCATCTGCCCGAACGGGTCGGCCGCGAGATTTTTGCGCATTTCCTTCCAGATTTCGCGGGTGCGGTCGTTGGGCCATTCCTCCTCGGATTCGGGGATGCGGATGAAGAGCATGTAGAACTGCTTTACCTTCCCCGGTACGATGATGGCGTCGTCGGTGCATCCCAGAACGTCCGCATACGTGTTGCCGACAGCGCTCAACCGGCCGTTTTTCACCCTGTAGACCGCGATCTTGTCTTCGGAGAGCTGCGTGCTCCACGTGGCGAAAATGTACCCGCTGTCCAGGGTGCGCAAGGTGTAGCGGTGGTTGACGGCAGGCAGCCTCGCGCCCGGCTTGAAGGCCTTCGAAACGTTGTCCGGGATGGTGCAGTCCGTGTGCGTGCACAGCGCGAAGCGTACGGGGATGACGCGTCTGAACCTGCATTTGAGTATCAGGTCGGGCTTTTCTCTCATGGGGGCGGGTTTTGCGGGAGATTGCGACATCAGATGTTCCTCGTGTGTGCGGGAGTTGCCTGGCAGTGCAGGAGTGCGTCCATGTCCGTGGTTCGGCGCTCCGTCTTGAGCCGCCGCGCCTCGAAAAGGTCCTGCTGGTCTGTGATTCCATATTTCGCTTCCAGTGCGCGCAGTTCGGCCTGTGCGGCCTCGCGCTCCTCCTGGCTCACGGCGGCGTGGGATTGCCTTGGGAAGATGCGGACGTCGCATCCGTGCTTGTTCGTCGAGATAGTATCCACGGTCTGGCGGACGCCACCGCGCAGAGTCGCAATGTGCCAGTCGAGCAGCCTGGTTTCCCGAACTTCATGCAAGGCCTCCATGAAGGCGAAGGGTAAGGTTTCGTTCCATCGGACATTTCGTTCCGGGATATCGCAGACGGTCCACGCGTCCATGCAATCCGCGACATGGCCGTGCATGAGTACAGAAGAAAAACCCTGTACCACGAACGGGAAGATCGATCCTTCTGAAAGCATCATGCAGTCGCACAGGACCTGTGGATCGTGCCACCTGCACAGCACGTGACTGTCAACTTCGTTCTTCAGGAACAGTCTGCCCGCAAACAGTTTTGCCGCGGACTCGGTGTCATGATTGCTTGCGAGAAAGAGGCCGAGGCGGGAAAAGCGATCCTCCGAAAGGAACCAGGAGACAATCGGGCTGGACGACGTCACCCGGACCAGCATGGGGCTGACCGGAAGCGCTTCACGCAGGGCGGGGATGAAGGCAAAAAGAGGCGCATAATCAGGAGCCTCTTCCAGTTCGTGCAGGGCCTGCTGGGCATTGTCTTGTGAGGCCCCTTCAAGGATCAGGAAGGGCTGGAGACCGCGTTCCGCTTGAATCCTGAACCAGTCTGTAGGTACAGTGCTCATGCGTCTTCTCCTTCAACGAAGGGTTCACGGTGGTCGGCAGCATTGCGCAGGCATTGCATGCACGGCGCAGGCGGGACGGCCGGTACTTCAGAGATCAGCGGCAGAAGCGGCCTCGCCCCCGTCCCCGAACCCGGTCCGCCTCCGGCGTTCATCTTCACGTTCTTGCCGACGATGGTGACCCCGGAGGCGTTGAGTTTGACGAAGTTGCCGCCGACCTTGAGGGTCAGTTCGCTTCCGGCCTCCAGCACGGTCTTGACGCCTGATCTGGCGTGGACCTCGCCTCCTGTGCGCAGCAGCCATTTTTGGCCGATGCTGCCGTGGCTGCTGCCCCTGACCGTCAGGTGGTCGTCCGAGAGCAGTTCGACTTTACGGTCTTTTTCCACTGTCTGCTGGTCCTCGCCTTTCACCAGCGAGTAGGAAAAATTGTCGATGGTGCGGTGCTGGTCGCGCAGGATGTGTTCCTTCCAGTCATTCTTGACGTGGACGTTCACGTCCTTTTCGGCGTGGGCGTAGATTTCTTCCTGGCCCTTTTTGTCTTCGACCCGCAGCTCGTTGAAGCCTCCGCCGCCCGGCGAGGACAGGGATTTAAGAACCGTGCGCGTCTTGTTTTCGGGCAGCTGGTAGGGGACCGGGTTGGCGGCGTTGTAGACCCGGCCGGTAATAATGGGCCGGTCCGGATTGCCCTCAAGGAAAGAGACGATGACCTCCTGCCCGATTCTGGGGATGGCCATGGTGCCGTACTGTCCGCCTGCCCAGCCCTGGGAGACGCGAATCCAGCAGGTCGTTTTTTCGTTGTGGGCACCCTTCCTGTCCCAGTGGAACTGGACCTTCACGCGGCCGTATTTGTCCGGGAAGATTTCCTCGCCCTCCGGGCCGGTCACGATGGCCGTCTGTCTGCCCAAGATGCGCCTCTTGCGATGCTCCGACATGGGCACGAAGCGCGTCGTGTTCAAGATCGCCTGAACATGGGCCGCGTATGTCATGCCCCGGTCGGGAGCCTCGTGCTCCAGCACCTGCGGTTGCTCGCCCCGGTGTTCGACGCGCACGATCCACCAGTTTGCATTCATGTCCCGGCGATCATGACCGTGGAGTTCAAAGGTGAACCCGGGGATCATCCGCGACACGTCGGTTTTGGCGTCGATGCGGCGGCTTTGGCCCATGTGCCTGAGCATCTCGATGTCGGCGTAGCGTTTGCCTTCCTTTTGCTGCCGGTAGAGATGCGGATAACGGTACTGCTCAAGCATCATGCCCACCGGAACCGGTGCCTTGCGGGCGTCCGTCTCGGACTGGGCGGCCGTAAGGTCGAGGCGCGTCTTCTGGAAGTTCCATTCCCTGAAGGTGGCGGAGTCGGTGCCGATGGCCTGGCTGAGCTCGATCGATTTTACGGTGGCGGCGTCCGTTACCGTGCCTGCGCCGGGATGGAAGCGCAGCGTGCTCTCGCCCGCTATCAAGGGGCCGCCCTCTCGGTCCGAAAAGTAGAGCACATGCCGGTCCTTGGAATGCTCGAAATAGAAGTAGATGCCTTCCTCCTCGCACAGCCGGGAGATGAAGTGCAGCGCGGTTTCGCCGTATTGCACGCAGTATTCGCGGGGTGCGTAGTCAAAGAAGCACTTGAAGGCGTACGAATCCCCGGTGAAGTTCTGTTCTTTGAGGACCTGCTCGATGATTTGCGGCACGCTCATGTTTTGGAAGATGCGGTGGTCCGTGGTCAGTCCCAGGAACCAAAGGCGGGGGACAAGCAGGCAGCGGTAATGGGTGTGATACTTGGTTGAATGCAGCTGTGACAGGTCGCGGATGATGCCATGCACATGACGGACTCCGCCGCTTTTGTCGGCGATGCCGAGACAGGCTGGCTTGCGCAGAAGCTCCGCGAAATCGACGCGCGTTGAATCGTGAACGAGCTCGATTTCATACTCGTAGGGTTTGTGGACTTCCTCGGTGCCGGAAAAGGCGTAGACCCGAAAGTCCGTTTCGTCCGGGCTTTCGAACGTGAACCACTGTGTGTCGGCTGGCGGATGCGGCATGGAATCTCCCTGTCCGCAGTTTGGCTGGCGGACGTTTTCTATCCATGATGCCAGCTAGTTCCAGCTCGCGCATTGGGGAGGATGTGTAATTTCAGGAGAATTGTCTGGGGATCGGGAGGGGGTATGCGATGGGTTTGCGAAGACTCGGATGAGAAATGAAACCTGGGACCGCAGGGGGCGAAAAAAAACCGCTGGCTCGCGCCCGCGGTTTTTTCATGCGTCTTAAAAATGCCGACGGGGTTACTGGAAGAGCGCGCCCTGGCTGGCGAAGAAAACCTGCGAGGTTCCGGCCGCGCCCAGCGTGTTTTTTTCCGCCGTCAGCTCCATGCGGTAACCGAAAGAGATGTACAGCGGGCCGGATGAGCCCAGTGATTCGGGAGTGAGGTGGAACTCGAAGGGCACGCCCTTTTCGTGGTCCAGGCTGGTGGGCAGATAGAGGCGCAGGTCCTTGGCCAGGACGCGGCTCTGGTCGTCGCTGAGGTAGATCTGCATCCACAGGTCCTGGATCCAGGTCGCCCATTCGGGGATGGCGCCGGCCACGGGAATGGCCGTGCCGGATACGATCAGCCTGTTGTCCTCCAGGCGGCTCGTGTAGTTGAATTCCCAGTAGCGCATGACAAGAGTCTCCTGCTGACCGAGGGTCCAGGGGTTCTTGTCCAGATGCACGACGCTCAGATGCGCGCACCCTGTAAGCAGTAAAACCGCAATCACAAGCGACAATATCAGACGTGGACGCATGCTCGTCTCCTTGCATTTCATCGTGATCATCACAATTTGGGACTGCCCTGCACTATCATCTCGGCCAGGGTCAGATCAACCCGGGGCAGGGCGCGGATTTGCCGGGGGCCGACGAACTGCACTTCGAGCTCCATGAGTCTGGTATACAGTGCCGTGCGGTCCAGGACAGGAAAGGAGTCCGTCCCGGCGCACAGCTCCTGGCTGCGGAAACAGCCGGGAAAATCGATGGCGCGGCCATCGGGGTAGCGAAGCCTGTTGGGCACGCCGTGCAGCCTGCAAATCATCAGCCGGTGGGCGTAGACGCCGCAGCGCCCGTCGTCGTTCAGCGGACACATGATCGACGGGCGTTCGCCCCGGGACAGGGCGTCCGTGGCCTCGCGCACATAGGCGCGCGCCCGCTCCTCGTAAGCGGCCCGGCGGTCGGCAGGCAGCTCCCGAAGGCCGTGCAGCAGATAGGCCCACTCGATTCGGGTGTGGTGCTGAAAGAAACTGGTGCAGCAGTTCTGCGGGCAACCGTCGCAGCTCAGGCCCAGGGTCTGTGCGTGGGCGGAGTAGCTGGTCTGCATGTCCGTATAGAGGGCGGCCAGTTTCCGAAAAGCCTGGGCGGGAAGTATTTTCTTGATCATGGCTCATCCTGTGTGGTTCGGGATAGTCCAAGGGTGATGGCGGAGCAGGTCTGATCGGGGGTCGCTCCGTCGGTGTTCACCGTCAGCTGGGCGAAGCGTGCATACAGGGGGGCGCGCTCGTCGTAAAGATCTTTGAGGGTCTGGCCGGGCCCGATGGCCAGTCCTCTTGAGCTCGGATTGGTCAGCCTGCGGGATATGCTCTCGAAGGACGTCTGTACATAGACGATGTGTCCCTGGCCCTGCAGGTGCGCCATGGCCTCCTCGGAATAGACCACGCTGCCGCCAGTGGCGATGACGCATTGCTTCAAGTGAATGCGCTGAATCTGCTCCGCTTCGGCCTGCACGAAGGCCTCAAGGCCAAGGTGATCCCTAATCTGCTGCAGGGGCGCGCCCCACCAGGCTTCCATGAGCAGGTCCGTGTCCACAAAGGCCCAATCGAGCCGTCTGGCCAGACGCCTGCCGAGGGTGGACTTGCCTGTGGCGGCCATGCCGATGAGGATGATGTTCTGGTGATTCATGCTTTCGATCCGCTCAAAAAAATGAAGCCCAAGCATGACGCCCGGGCTTGTTGGAACACGGGAGGCGCCGAGGCCGTCAGCCTCCGAGATACGCTTTTTTCACGTCGGGGTTGTTCATCAGTTCCCGGGCGTTGCCGGAGGCGACGATGGCCCCGGTGTCGAGCACATAGCCCCGGTGCGCGAACTGCAGGGCGATGCGCGCGTTCTGCTCGATCAGCAGCAGGGTCATGCCTTGGGAATTGAGTTCTTTCAAGGCCCGGAACATGTCGTACATCAGAAGCGGCGCCAGTCCCATGGAGGGTTCGTCGAGCATGATGAAGTTGGCTCCGGTCATCAGCGACCGACCCACGGAGAGCATCTGCTGTTCGCCGCCGGACAGGGATTCGCTGCGCTGCTTGCGGCGCTCGAAGAGTCGGGGGAAGAGGTCGTAGACTCTCTTGAAATCCACCTGGATCTGGTCGTTGTCCTTGCGCGCGTAGGTGGCCAGTTGCAGGTTTTCCTCCACGGTCAGGTTGCCGAAGATGTGCCGCCCTTCGGGGGACAGGGCGATCTTGAGGTCCTGCACGACCTTGTGCGCTTCCGTGCCGATGATGCTCTTGCCCTCGTAGAGGATGTCGCCCTGGGTGATCTTCGGTCCTTCCGGCGGCGGGACGCGGGTGATGGTGTGCAGGGTGGTCGTTTTCCCCGCGCCGTTGGCTCCGATCAGGGTGACGATCTCACCCTTGGCCACGGTGAAGGAAATGCCGTGCAGGGCTTCGATGTTGCCGTACTTCACATAGAGATTTTTGACTTCGAGCAGCATTATATATTCTCGTCTCCAAGATAAGCTTTGATGACATCCGGATTGTTCTGGATCTGCTCCGGAGTTCCTTCCGCGATGGTCACGCCGAAATCGACGACCTTGATCCAGGAGCACAGCGACATGACCACGTCCATCTGATGTTCGATCATCCAGATGGCAATCTTGAACTCGTCGTGAATCCAGCCGATGAGCTTGATAAGATCGTTGACGTCGGACGAGTTGAGCCCGGCTGCGGGTTCGTCGAGCAGTAGCAGCGACGGGTTGATGGACAGGGCGCGCGCTATTTCGACGCGTCTTTGCAGGCCGTAGGGAAGGTTCTTGGGCTTCTCCTCGGCGAACTGCCTCAGATCGAGGGCTTCGAGGATCTCATAGCCCCGGTCGGCGATGCGCTTCTCGTTGCCCATGTAGCGACGGGTGCGCAGGAAGGCGTCCACGAGATTGTAACCGAGGTTGTAATGCTGGGAGATCTGGATGTTCTCAAGCACGGTCATGTCGTGCCAGAGGCGGATGTTCTGGAAGGTCCGCGCTATCCCCATGGCCGTGACCTGGTGCGGCTTGAGACCGGCCAGGGATTTGCCCTTGAGGACCAGGGACCCTTCCGTCGGCGAATAGAATCCGGACACCAGGTTGAAGACCGTGGTCTTGCCCGCGCCGTTGGGACCGATGAGGGCCATGAGCTCGTTGCCTTCGATGGCAATGGAGAAGTCCGACACCGCGCACAGGCCGCCGAAGGTTTTTGTCATGTTTTGAATCTGCAAAAGGGACATAGAAGCTCCGGATGATGAATACGATCGCTTTTCGCTGCTGTGAGCGCGTTACTTGAACGAGTAGAATTTCTTCAGTTTCGGGAAGATGTCGGACAGCTCCCGATTGCCCATGATGCCTTCGGGCCTGAACTGCATGAGCAGGATGAGGATGAGGGGAATGATGACCCATTTCCAGACCTGACTCAGCTCATAGCTATCGGGGAGCAGGTGCATGTAGTGCATGGCGGTGTTCATCCAGGGGATGATGAAGCGCAGCGATTCCAGGAGCAGGGTGAACAGGATCGCGGAGATGACCGAACCGCTGAGCGAGCCCATTCCTCCAAGATACACCATGACCAGGCATTCCGTGGATTTCAGGATCCCGAAGGAATTCGGGTTGATGTAGCCCAGAATGTGCGCGAAGAGTCCGCCCGCGATGCCGGCCAGGCCGCTTGAAAGCATGAAGGCCACCAGCTTCATCTTGTTGGTGTTGACGCTCATTATCTCTGCGGCCACCTCGTCCTGCTTGATGGCGATGATGCCCTTGCCGTAGGTCGAGGTCACGTAGCGGCGGATGATGAACACCGTGCCGAAGGTGAAGACGATGACCCAGAGCAGAATCCAGGGGATGTCGTAGCTGTCGCCCATGGCGAAGAGCACTTTCTTCATGCCCATGAAGCCTCTGGCGCCGCCGATCTTGTCTATGTTGATGATGGTGCTGATGATGATGAAGTTGGCCGCGATGGTGATGATCGCCAGATAATCGTCGCGGGTCTTGAACGAGGGAATGGCCACCAGCACGCCAGCCACCGCCGCAGCGGCTCCGCCGATCAGCAGGGTGAAGGGAAAGAGATAGACGGCCATTTCCGGCGGCAGCAGCGCCGCGCCGAAGACCTTGTCGTCGGTGAAGAGCATCACGTTGATGACGGAGGTCACGTAGGCGCCAACTGCCATGAATCCGGCGTGTCCGCAGGCGAACTCGCCCATGTAGCCGTTCACGATGTTGAAACTGCTGGACAGGATGATGTTCACGCCCATGAACATGATGACGGACTGAATGTACAGGTCGATGTATTCCTGATGGGACATGAACACTATCACACCGGTAATCGCCAGCAGGAGCGTGGGGACGGTTAGTTTTCGCATTGAATTCCTCGAGTACCAAATGAAAAAGAAGAGAACGCTCGATCCGATTCTGTATCCGTCTTCAGATCTTGGTCGTGCCTGCCACGCCGAACATGCCCGTGGGCTTGATGCACAGGATGGTCATCAGGATGGCGAAAGCGATCAGGTCCCTGTAGGTCGACGGGAAAACCGCGACGACGAGAATTTCCACGAAACCGAGGAGAAAGCCGCCCAGGAAAGCCCCGCGAATGTCGCCGATCCCTCCGACCACGGCGGCGATGAACGCTTTCCAGCCGATCATTGCGCCCATGTAAGGGTCCAGGATGGGGTAGGAGAGGGCGAAAAGCAGCCCCGCCAGTCCGGCGAAAGAGGAACCGAGAATGAACGTGAAGACGATGACCGTATCGATGGGGATGCCCATGAGCGGTACCGCGAATTTGTCGTAGGAGATGGCGCGCATGGCCATTCCGATCTTGGTCTTGGTGACGATGAAATGCAGAAAGATGAAGACCAGGATTGCTGAGAACACGACTCCGATTTTCAGGTTGGTCATGCTCAGATCGCCGACGGTGTAGACGACCTTGTCCACGAGTTCGGGAAAGCTCTTGCGGCTGGCTCCGAGCAGCGCGAGGTTGCCGTTTTCAAGAACCAGCCCGCACATGAGCGCGGTGATGACGACATACAGGCGGTGCGCGCCTTTGCGGCGCAGCGGCCGGTAGGCGATGCGCTCCAGCGATACGCCCACGAAGGCGGTGAGGATCATGGTCAAGGGAATGACCATGGCCAAAACCACCCAGCCCGGGAGTGAGACGGCCAGGCCCAGGATGGCCGTGGCGATGAAGAACGCGATGTACGCGCCAACCATGAAAATGTCGCCGTGCGCGAAATTGATCAGACGCAACACGCCGTACACCAGCGTATAGCCAAGCGCGATCAGGGAGTAGAAACTTCCCCACTGAAACGCGTTGAAGAGGTTCTGGATAATACTTGCGAGCACGAGTTTTCCCCTATGAGTCCAGTGTCCCGTTGACTTCTGTTGACAATGAAAGGCCCGGCCGGGCTTTGAAACAAAAAAAGTGCGCGGAGTTCAAACCCCGCGCACCTTGATCAATCTGTTACGGGCAAACGGACTTGGTGAACACGAATTCGCCCTGCTCGCTGATCTTGACGACCACCGCGCATTTGATGGGATCGCCTTCGGCGTCGAACTTCATGTTACCGGTGATGCCCGGGAACTCGGGGATGGCGGCCATGGCGTCGCGGATGGCCTTGCGGTCGGCGCGGGTCTTGCCGGTCAGGCCGCCGGTGTTCTGGACGGCCTTGAGCACCAGGTTGGTCGCATCCCAGGTCAGAGCGGCCACGTCGGCGGGCTCATAGCCGTACTTTTCCTTGTAGCGGTCGATGAAGACCTTGGTTTCGCCGGAGGCGCCGGCGGCCGCGTAGTGGGTCGAGAAGTACTGGCCCTTGCAGTTGTCGCCGCAAAGAGCCATCAGCTCGGAGTTACCCCAGGCGTCGGCACCCATGAAGGGATTCTTCCAGCCGAGGTCGTGGGCCTGTTTGATGATCAGCGCGACTTCGTTGTAGTTGTTGGGCAGGAAGATGAAGTCGGGCTTGGCGGCCAGGATGGTGGTCAGCTGGGCGCTGAAGTCCTGATCCTTGGAGGAGTAGGATTCAAAGCCAACAACGGCGCCGGCGCCGTTCTTGGCGTTGAAGTCGTCACGGAAAATTTCGGCCAGACCCTTGGAGTAGTCGTTGTCGAGAGCGTAGAGAACGGCGGCCTTCTTGGCACCGAACTGCTCCATGGCGAAGTCGACGGCCACGGGTCCCTGGAAGGGGTCAAGGAAGGCGGCGCGGAAAACCCAGGGGCGGTCCTTGGTGGTGTCGGGGTTGGTGGACCAGGGCGAGATCATCGGGGTCTGGTTGTCGTCACAGACCTGACCGGCCGGAACGGCCTGCTTGCTGGAGTTGGGGCCGACAATGGCCAGCACGCTGTCGCGCTCGATGAGCTTCAGGGCGGCGGAGACGGCGGATTCAGCCTTGGATTCGTTGTCTTCGTAGATGAATTCGAGCTGGTACTTCGTGCCACCGACTTCAAGGCCGCCTGCAGCGTTGATGTCTTCCTTGAGCATCTCGGCGGCAAACTTTGATTCTTCACCCACTTTGGGGATGTCGCCGGTCAGCGGGATGTTGAAACCGATTTTGAGGGTCTCGGCTCCAGCAGCCGCGGCAAAGAGCAGCACACATGCCAGGGCAAGTAAAACACGGGCGGATTTCTTCACAAACAACCTCCATGAAGTAAGTGTTACAAAGTGATGGTTTTTCTAATGGAAATAACCAAAAAAAGAAAGTTATTTTAGGTGCGTGCACGCTTTTCTACGAAATTGCGAGTCCCGCGAAAGAACTTCGTGATTCAGCACCTTTAGCCCTGAATTGATTGTGCAATCATTATGCCTGAACGGCACGAAGGCGAGATGCGGCCCCTGAGGGTGCGCCAATGTTTGACAATCCGGATGGATTGGTATTTTTGAAAAAGGGCAAATGGGTACTTCTCTGGGGGCGCAATGTCGAAATTGTTAAAACAAAGAGAAGTCCTGTGTGACATATTTACATATTTGTAAAAGATGCCGGGATTGATGCGGGGAAGAAAACCTTGCCAAAGGGCTGGGGGGGACTTAGAAACCATGGTCCTGTTCAACGAGCACGGGAGGTGTCCATGACGGAGCGGGTGCACAAGATCATAACGGACCATGCGCATGAAGGCGCCGTGCTGCGCAAGACTTTTTTTGCCGACAATGCCGCCCAAGTGGCGGAAGTGGCCCGGGCCATGGCTCTCAGCCTCACGGCCGGCGGAAAGATCCTTTTTTGCGGCAATGGCGGCAGCGCCGCCGATGCGCAGCATTTCGCGGCCGAGCTGGTCAACCGCTTCATGATGGAACGGCCTCCGTTGCCAGCCATCGCCCTGACCACGGATACCTCGGCCCTGACCGCTATCGGCAACGACTATTCGTTCGACCGGATTTTCAGCAAGCAGGTCCAGGCCCTGGGTCGCCCCGGGGACGTGCTGATCGGCATCTCCACCTCGGGTCGCAGCGCCAACGTCAACGAGGCGCTGCGCGTAGGTCTGGAGAACGGGCTGGTCACGGTGGGTCTTGGCGGAGGAGGCGGCGGAGCCATGCTCGCCCACTGTCATCACGCCCTCATCGTGCCGGACACCCGGACGCCTCTGGTCCAGGAAATTCACGGAGCCATCGGCCACCTTCTGTGCGGTCTGGTGGACTATTATCTGTTTGAAGCGGTTGCGGAACTCGAACCTTTTCTGGGTTCGGAGCAACCATAAGGAGGAAGCATGCCCATCTTCGAATATGTCTGCAATTCCTGTCACAAGGAATTCGAGGAAATCGTTCTCGGCGGGGAGCAACCCGTCTGTCCAGCCTGCGGCGCCGCGGACACGACCAAGCTCATTTCGCGTGGCGTGTTCCGGACCGGAGGCCCCATCGTCATGGGCTCTCCCTCTGCCAGCGCCATCACCACCAGAGGCAAGAGCGGTTGCGGTACCTGCTCCGGCGGCAATTGTTCCAGCTGCGGCTAAAATCCTAAGGATCCATTCTTGATGAACACCATTCGCATCGCCACCCGTGGCAGCAAGCTGGCCCTGTGGCAGGCTCATCACATTTCAGGTCTGCTTCGTGCCCAATATCCGGGCATGACCGTCGAGCTCAACATCATTAAGACCAAGGGCGACAAGATCCTCGATGTGCCCCTGGCCAAGATCGGCGGCAAGGGCCTTTTCGTGAAGGAAATCGAGGAAGCCCTCCTGGCCGGCGAGGCCGACATCGCCGTGCATTCCATGAAGGACGTGCCAGCCCAGCTGCCCGACGGCCTCAAGCTCGGCATCATCCCAGAACGCGAGGTGCCTACCGACTCCTTCCTGAGCGTCAACTACCCTGACATCGCGTCGCTTCCGGCCGGAGCCCGGGTCGGGACCAGCAGCCTGCGCCGCCAGACCCAGCTCATGGGCCTGCGCCGGGACCTGTGCATCCTGTCCCTGCGCGGCAATCTGGACACGCGGGTGGGCAAGCTCATGGCCGATGAATTCGACGCCATCATCGTGGCCACGGCGGGCATGAATCGTCTTGAACTTTCCGCTCCGCACATGCAGGAGCTGGCCCCGCCCATGTTCTATCCGGCAGTGGCCCAAGGGGCTCTGGGCATCGAATACCGCGCCGACCGTCCGCAGCTGGACGAGCTCCTGGCCTTTCTGGATCATGCGCCCTCCAAGATCTGCGTGCAGGCGGAACGGTCCTTCCTGTTCGGCCTGGACGGAGGCTGCCAGGTGCCCATCGCCGGCTACGCGACCCTCAGCGGCTCGCAGGTTACCCTCACGGGCCTGGTGGCCGACCTTTGCGGCGAGCGGGTCATCCGCCGTCAGGCAACGGCTCCGGCAGACGCCGCCGTCGCTCTTGGTGCGGACGTGGCCAAGGCCGTGCTGGCCGATGGCGGCAAGGAGATTCTGGACGAGGTCTACCGGAGCGGCGCGGCGGTCTGAGACGAATCCTGATCCGGAGTGCAACGAAAAAGGGCAGGCGGTTTATCCGCCCGCCCTTTTGACATTTCGGATACGGTCATGGCTGACCGGGGCTATTCTCCGCTGTGCACGCCGGCCGCCGAGAACGTGGCCATGTCGGTGTAGAGGTTGGCCGCGCTGCGCAGGATGAAGACGGCCATGGCCGCGCCGGTGCCTTCGCCGAGGCGCATGTCCAGGTGCAGGAGCGGGCTGGCGTCCAGGCTCTTCATGACGGCGGCGAAACCGGGTTCCGCCGAGGCGTGGGAAAAGAAGGCGTATTCGGCCACCTGCGGGCAGATGGCGCGAGCCGCGACATAGGCGCTGGACGAGATGAAGCCGTCGATGATCAGAGGCATGCCAAGGCTCGCTCCGCCAAGGATCAAGCCAGCCAGGGTCGCGATTTCAAATCCTCCAAGGCAGGCCAGGATATCGATGGGGTCGGCCTTGGCGATGGTGGGGGCATGCAGGGCCAGGGACTTTTCGATGACCGCTATCTTGTGGCGCATCCCTTCGGCTCCAAGGCCCGTGCCGGGGCCGGTGATGACGGCGGGAGTCAGGCCCAGAAAAGCGCAGAAGAGGGCCGTGGCCGGGGTCGTGTTGGCGATGCCCATCTCTCCGGTGCCGAGGGTCACGATGCCGTCCGCGTGCGCGGCCCTGGCCAGAGCGATTCCGTTTTCAAGGGCTTTTACGCATTCCTCTCGGCTCATGGCCGCTTCCGTGCTCAGGTCCCGGGTGCCGGGCGCGACCTTGCACTGGACAAGGGCCGGGTGATCAGGAAACCTGTCGCCCAGGCAACCCGCGTCCACGACCTTGAGGTCCACTCCCGCAGTGCGGGTCAGCACGTTGATGGCCGCGCCGTTCATGACGAAATTGGTGACCATCTGCCGCGTCACTTCCTGGGGAAAAAGGCTCACGCCCTGGGCGGCTACCCCGTGATCCCCGGCGCATGTGTAGATGCGGGCCGGGTCGACACTGGGCGCTTCGCCACCGGCCATGGCCACCAGGCGGCAGGCGATACGCTCCAGGACACCGAGGCTGCCCTTGGGTTTTGTCTGGGAATCGAGGTGGGCCTGGGCTTTTTGGAAGTATGCGCGGTCAAGGGGGCGGATCTTGGCGATGGTGGACTGAAGCATGGATATGAAGCCTCCGGAATTTCACGTTATTTTGATGCGAATTGTCGCGTTCAAAGGGCTACAGGATGGAGAAAACGATGACAAGAAAGGATTTGAAAGACCACGGGCCCATTTTGGTCAGCGCCTGTCTGCTTGGGATATATTGCCGTTATGACGGACGCTGCGAGACGGACGAGAGGGTCATGGCCCTGTCCAGGGATCATGTTCTGATCCCTGTCTGCCCGGAACAGCTGGGTGGTCTGCCCACGCCGCGTTCGGCCGTGGAGCTGCTCGACGGCCGGGCCGTGACCAGGGACGGGGCCGACCTGACCGAAGCCTTCGAACGCGGGGTCCTGCAGGTAGAGCGAGTGGCCCGGCTGACCGGGGCCCGGGCGGCCGTTTTACAGCCGCGCTCGCCGAGCTGCGGGCGGGGCATCATTTATGATGGCACCTTTTCCAGCCGACGCATCGAGGGAGACGGCGCCCTGACGCAGTATCTGCGGGCGCAGGGTTTTTTGCTGCTCGTGCCCGACGAACTTGATTGACTCGGGATCTTTTCTTTTGTCGTGGATGAATTACCAATATTGATGATTCATCCGCATGAATGGAGGGCGCAATGACAAACACGGCAAACAGACGCGAATTCACGCGTCAGCGAAAAGAGATCAGGGTGCGGTACAGCCTGCTCGGCAGCGAGGAATACAGCGATGCCCAGCTCGTGGACGTGAGCGAAGGGGGGCTTTGCATGGAAGCCAGTGCGCCGCTCAGGACCGGCACCCAGATTTATGTCCAGCTCTTGAACATCAATCCCGAAATATCGGGATTGGCCGCGCACAGGACCTCGCATGGCAGGGTGCGCTGGACCAGGGATTTGGGCTGCTTGGAACAAACCCGTTTCGGGATCGGGGTGCAGTACACGCATCCTGTCTGTCACTGATGAACGCAAACAGGAAGAAGCATGTCCGCATTTGAACAGGAGCTTGAGGCGACCGGGGAATTGTTGAAGAATGAGAAAATTTCCAAGGAATTGGCGCGGGCCCATGTCAGATCCCTGGCCTGGTTCAGACAGAACCTGGCCGAGCTTGAAGCGGCTGGCTGGAGCGTTGCCGAGCTGTACCGCATCGGGACCCTGTCGTTTCCCTATTCGGAGTGGGGGCCGGGCTGGTTGACCTTGTGGAACAATGAAAAATGTTCGCCCCGACTGGGCCGTCGGGGCGAGATAGAGTTCGTCCTGCACGAGGCGGGTGGGGACGTTGTTCAGTCCTGCCGTCTCGACAGAAGTTATTTGTCCTGACTATTCTGCCTGGCCCAGGGTCTGGTTGCCCGTCGGCGCCGGGTCCACTTCCGGCTGGGGTTCCAGGGCGCGTTCCTGCACAGCTTCCGCCGTCCTGACCAGAAGATCTCCGGCCTTGGCCACGCCGGCCAGTGAGCCTGGGTCATCCAGGCTTCGGCGATACACCCATTGCGCCATGTAGATCAGCTCAGAGGCGTCCATGCCCTGCGGGTTCGAAGCGCTGACGATGGCTTGCAGGAGGCGCTGGCGCGAGATCTCGCGGGTCTGGATGGTGGTCTTGATGCGGGCGCTGGCCTCGTTTCTGGCCGAGATGGATGCCTCCTCCCCCTGCATGTTCCAGAAGGCCAGGTGCGCCTGGCTGACACTCTCCATATCCTCAAGATATTTCGTGACCAAAAGCCGGATCGAGTCCGTTCTGGCCAGGGTGCTTATGGTCTGGCCGATGGTTTTCAGCCGCGTCGCCAGCAGCGTCAGCATTTCCTTGCGCTGCGCCTCGCTCACGACGGCCATCTGTCCTGAAGGAAGGGTGTAGGTGGTAGATTGCAGAGCCCGCTCCAGGCTGTCCAGAAAGAGCGGCGTGTATGCCGCGTGCAGGAAATCGAGCACCGGCTCTTTCAGCACGTGGGTGAAGATGACCTTGCGCGCTCCCAGCGTATCGGCTGGATCGACGTTCAATCCGTTGAAATCGACTCCGTAGCGGATGTTCACGGACTTGACGTTGAGGTCGAAACGTCCCTCGGCTCCCGGATTCTTCTTGGTCCCGCCAGGCAGATAGCGGGCGACCAGATAGCTGCTTAAGTCCTCGATGAAGTCATGGCGAACGATCTCGTCGGCCGGGAAGGCGGGCGTGGTGGCGTTGCCTTCGGCGGTGGCGTTGTCTTCAGGTCCGGTGACGGTCGCGTTGACGGGTTCCTGCACGGCAACCACGGGGGCCGGCTGTCCTGTGCCGACCTGCCAGCGCTGCGGGGCCACTTCCGTGGCGACCGGTTTCGGGAAAAAACGGTCGCGGTTCTGCATGAACCAGTAGCCGCCGGCCAGGGCCAGAATGAAAGCGATGGCGAGAATTCGTTTCATGAGCTTCTATGCCTTTGTGGCGCAGTTAAACATGGATTGGGGTTGTCCGGTGGATTCCATGACCGATCTCCAGTAATTGGAGTAGATGTTGAGTTTGCGCCGCTTGGCGGTGACCAGATCCAGGGGCAGGTAGAGGTAGCGCTCCTGCAGTTTGGACACAACCATCCCGGTCTTGCCGGCCATGGCCGCGTGTACGGCATGTTGTCCGAGGAAGCCGCAGTAGATGCGGTCGTTGGAGTTGGCCGGGATGGAGCGGATGATGTAGCTGGGGTCGATGTATTTGAGGGTGTAGGGAAAGTCCGTGGTCGCGAAGAATTTTTTTATTTCCGAGCGCAGCACATCGCAGATGTCGCCCAGGATGGGGTTGCCCGAGAGATCGACCTGGTTGTCGATCCGGCACAAGTCCTGACCGGCCCCTTCGGCCACGACGATGACCGCGTGCTGTCGCTGCTCCAGGCGGGTTTTGAGCTGAACCAGAAAGCCGTCCGGGCCGTGCAGCTCGAAAGGCGCTTCGGGAACCAGCACGAAATTGACCTCTTTCAAGGCCAGGCTGGCCTGGGCCGCGATAAAACCCGACTCCCGGCCCATGAGCTTGACCATGCCGATGCCGCCGGGCGCTCCCAGGGCTTCGATGTGGGCGCAGCGGATGGCCTCGGTGGCTTTTTCCACGGCCGTGTCGAAGCCAAAAGAGCGGGTCACAAAGTTGATGTCGTTGTCGATGGTCTTGGGGATGCCGATGACCGAGATCTTGAGGCCCCGCCGCAGCACTTCCTGGGTCACGGAGCTGGCAGCTTTCATGGTGCCATCGCCGCCGATCATGAACAGGACCGAGATGTTCATGCGCTCCAGCGCGTCCACGATCTCTTCCGGAGCCTGGGGCCCGCGCGAGGAGGACAGGATGGTGCCGCCGAATTCGTGGATGTCGCGGACGCTGTCCGGGGTCAGTTCCATGATGTCGTGCTTGTATTTGGGGATGAAGCCCTGCAGGCCGTAGCGGATTCCGTAGATCCCGGAGATGTGGTAATTGTGGTGGGCGCTCATGACGATGGCCCTGATCACGTCGTTGATGCCCGGGCACAGCCCGCCACAGGTCACGATGGCGCATTTGGTCTTGGGCGGGTCGAAATAGATTTGTTGCCTGGGTCCCGCCTCCTCGAATTCATAGACGGTTTTTGACGTCGCTCCGTCGAGGATTTCACTGGAGAGATAAAGGGGCATCTTGGAACTGTCGTCGATATGGTGGCAGTAGGGCAAGGGATTGTCGACCCTGCATGGTCCAAGGGTGGGGACGGAAGTATCGATGCTTGGCGCGTTGCCCATTGCGTCTCCATGAGGTTGCGTTCTTGAAAAGGGCACTGAAATGAGAAAAGCTTCCTGTTTGTTAAGCCAGGGTGGCCTAAAAAACAAGAAGCGCGGCGAGTTGTAATAATTCAGGAGGAGCGCGCGGTCTTGAATGCGGGGATGATGTCGGCCAGGGCCGCGTCAAGGCCCGGAAAGGCGAATTCGAATCCAAGGCGCACAAGTGCCTCGGGCTGGCAGCGCTGACCGGTCAGGAGCATGCCGGCCGCCTCCCCGAGGGCCAGGCGCAGCGCGAAGGAGGGTACGGGAAGAATGGCCGGGCGGCCCAGGCTCTTTGCCAGGCTTTGGGTGAAACGCGCGTTGGTCACGGGTTCCGGGGCGCAGGCGTTGAACGGGCCCGAGGCTTCATGCGTTTCCAGCAGAAAGCTCATGACCCGCGTCAGATCGTTTATGTGAATCCAGGAGAACCACTGCCGCCCGTGTCCAATCCTGCCGCCAAGGCCCAGGGAGAAGGGCGTGATCATCTTGTCCAGCGCGCCGCCATGGCCAAGAACGACCGAGATGCGCGGGATGACCACCCTGTGTCCGAACTCCTGGGCATGCAGGGCCTCGGCCTGCCAGGCCTTGCAGACCTCGGCCAGGAAGCCGTTGCCGCGCGGGGTTTCCTCGGTGCAGACGGCGTCTCCGGCGTCGCCGTAAAAGCCTATGGCGTTGGCGCAGAGCAGGGTCTTGCCCGTGGTGCGGGCCAGGGCATCGACAATGTGCCGCGTGCTCAGGACCCTTGATTGCAGGACGGCTTCCTTGCCGGCCTTGTTCCAGCGGGTCATGACCGGGCTTCCGGCCAAGTTGACCACCGCGTCGTGCTCGCCGACCAGATCCTGCCAGGGGCCCGGCGTGACCGGATCGGCGGTCACAACGCGAATCGGAGGGGAAAACCTGGCCTTTCCGGAGCGGGCGGCCACGGTAACCTCGTGGCCGCGCTCGGCGAGATGGGGCACAAGGTGCGCCCCCACGAATTCGGTCGCGCCGAAAGCAAGGATCTTCATGGAAACCTCCCGTCCGTTACAGCCCGAAGTGTTTTTGGATGTAGCCCGACATCACCGCCTGTGCGTTTTCGTGACATTCTCCGCAGCCGGTGCCGATCTTGGTCATGTCCTGGAGTTCCGAGAAGCTTCTGACGCCTTCAAGGACGGCGTGCTCGATGTCCTCGTCCGTGACCTGCATGCACTCGCACACGATCTTCGCGCTCTGGGTCTTGATGCGGTCTTCCATGCCGTTCTTGCCGTAATAGTCGTCGATGGCGGCCCTGAGCGCCTTGTCGCCAAGCACCGAGCAGTGCACCTTGTTGTCCGGCAGACCGCCCAGCTCTTTCAGGATATCCTTGGCAGTGATGGCGTAGGCCTGGTCCAGGGTCATGCCGATGACCATCTCGGAGAGGATGGAGGTGCTCGCGATGGCGCTGGCGCAGCCGTATGTCCGCCACTTGCACTCTGTGATGGTCAGGTTCGCGGGGTCGACCTTGATGTAGACGATCATCTCGTCACCGCACTTGATGTTGCCCGTCTGTCCAATGCCGTGAAAGTCCGCCTCGTTGTCCTCGCGCAGAATGTTGCGCGGGTTCATGAAGTGGTCCTTCACCTTGTCCGAATAGGTCCATTTTGACATGTTATTTTCTCCTGTACGCAGTGGACATGGTCCGGATGCGGTCGATGATGATGGGGAGGTGGTGGAGCATGTAGTGCACGTCTTCCAGGGTGTTCTCGCGGCCCAGGCTGATGCGTACGGAGCCGTGGGCGTTTTCCACCGGCACGCCCGTGGCCATGATGACATGGGACGGGTCCAGGGAGCCCGACGCGCAGGCCGATCCCGTGGACACGGCGATGCCGACCAGATCGAGGTAAAGAAGGATGGCTTCGCCCTCGGCCCCGGCAAAGGAGACGCTCAGCGTACCCGGAAGACAGTGCTCGGGGTGGCCCATGAAGAGCGCGTCCGGGATGGCTTCGGCGATGCCGGCCTTCAGGATGTTCTTGAGCTCAAGCAGGCGTTTTTCCTCTTCTTCCATTTCAATTCCGCGCAGTTCCATGGCCTTGCCCATGCCGATGATGCCCAGGGAATTTTCCGTGCCCGCGCGGCGGCCGCCTTCCTGGTGTCCGCCCAGGATGAGCGGGCAGTAGGGCGCGCCCTTCTTGACGTACAGGGCTCCGATGCCCTTGGGGCCGTAAAGCTTGTGGGCGGAGATGGTCAGAAAATCCACGTCCAGGTCGCGCACGTCCACCGGGATCTTGCCCACGGACTGCACCGCGTCGGTGTGAAAAAGGGCTCCGCCCTCATGGGCGATGCGGGCCGCGGCCTTGATGTCCTGGATGGTGCCGATCTCGTTGTTGGCCATCATGATGGAGACCATTCCAACCTTGTCCGTGACGGCCCGGCGCAGTTCCTCAAGGTCGATGCGGCCGTATTTGTCCACGGACAGGTAGGTGATGTCGTGGCTCTTGCGCCCAAGGTCGCGGGCGGTGTTCAGCACGCAGGGGTGTTCGATGACCGTGGTCACCAGGCCGTTGCGTCCGCTCAGCGCGCATGAGCAGCGCGTGCTGTCGCAATGCAGCAGGGACAGGACCGTGTTGTTGGCCTCGGAGCCGCTGCCAACAAAAAGGATTTCGTCGGCATCCGCGCCGATGAAGGACGCGACTTTTTCCCGCGCATCCTCGATCCTTTCCCGCGCCTCGCGGCCGAAACCATGCATGCTGGAAGGGTTCCCAAATATTTCAAGACCCTCGATCAGGGCTTCTTTCACGCCCGGATGCAGAGGAGTGGTGGCATTGTTGTCAAAGTAAACGGTTCTATTTTCCATGGCGGCTCCTTGTTTCGCAAAATTACGATGAAATCTTAATCCCTAATTCGGACCTGTCCACCCCGAAAAGGGGTGAAGAACGCCCGGAGTCGGGGATTTCGGCTCTTCGCCGTCCTCGTACCAGAGTCCGTCTTCCCAGCAAAAGAGCTGGTGCGGATGGAATCCGGCCTTGTACGCCATACGCTCACATCCAGGCACTACATAACCCAGGTAGTAGTGGGCAAGTCCTCGTTTTTTTGTCTCCTCGATCTCGCGCAGCACGCTGAAGATGCCTGGGCTCAGGCTCGACGCGGCGGGATCGAAGACGAAATAGACGGAGCTCAGGCCATCGCTGCCAAGGTCCAGATATCCGGCCCCAAGCAGACGACCGTCATCCTCGTAGCGGGCCAGCAGGTTCGGGCAGGGCGAGGAGTGCAGGTTGGCGATGAATTCATCGAAGGTGCTCTCTTGTCCGAAACGAACCTTGGAATGTACATGATACAGGTCAAAAAGTTCTTTTTCGTAGCGGACCGGGGCGAAACTGACGCCGACATGGCTGCAGCGGCGTAGTACGCGTTTTTGCCCGCGGCTGGGCTGGAATCGCTGCACGGGTATGCGCAGGGGGGTGCAGGCCCGGCAATCCGGGCAGGCGGGACGAAAGAAATAGTGGCCGAATTTGCGCCAGCCCCGGGACAAAAACCAGGAAAGCTCGTCGGCGTTCAGACTGTCGGCAAAGAAGAAGGAATAGACCATGGTTCTGCCCGGCAGATAGGGGCAGGGCGCGGGCGGCGAAAATTCAGGTTGGGAGTAGAGAATCATGGCCGCGCCCAATGCTCCTTGTGCATACCGGACGACATGCGGGATTCGTCCCCATCGATGCCGTCCGGTATGCTCATTGCCGTTCTATTTCGCCGTTTTGGACCAGGAATCACGCAATGTGACGGTCCTGTTGAAGACCGGGCGGCCAGTCCCGTGATCATGGCGGTCCGCGCAGAAAAAGCCCTGCCGCTCGAACTGGAAGCGCGCCTCGGGGGCGGCCTGGATCAGGGATTTTTCAATCTTGCAGTCGGTCAGAACCTCCAGGGAGGAAGCGTTGATCTGGGTCAGGAAATCGGCATCCTTGCCCGGTGATTCCACCGTAAAGAGGCGGTCATAGAGGCGCACCTCGGCCTGTGCGCAGTGCCGGGCGCCGACCCAGTGCAGGGTGCCCTTGACCTTGCGCCCGTCGGGGGCGTCCCCGCCCCGGCTTTCGGGGTCATAGGTGCAGATCACGGCCATGATGGTCCCGTCGGATTTTTTGAGCACATCCTGACAGGTCACCAGATAGGCTCCGCGCAGACGCACCTCGCGACCGGGCGAGAGACGAAAATACTTGCCGGGCGGGTTTTCCATGAAATCCTCGGCTTCAATGAAGATCTCGCGCGAGAAGCCGACCTTCCGGCTGCCCATTTCGGGGTTTTTGGGATGGTTGGCCAGTTCGAAGAACTCTTCCTTGTCTTCGGGGTAGTTCTCGATGATCAGCTTGATCGGCCGCAGCACGGCCATGGCCCGGGGAGCGGCCGCGTCCAGATTCTCGCGCACGCAGTTTTCGAGCACGCCCATGTCCACGCAGCTGTCCGAGCGGCTGACCCCGATGCGCTCGCAGAAGTCCCGGATGGCTGCAGGCGGGAAGCCCCGGCGGCGCAGGCCGGAGATGGTGGGCATGCGCGGATCGTCCCAGCCCGCCACGACGTCGCCATCGACCAGGTTCTTGAGCTTGCGCTTGCTGGTCACGGTATAATTGATGTTCAGGCGGTTGAATTCGTATTGAACGGGACGGCTGGGAACATCGAGCTGGTCGAGGAGCCAGTCGTAGAGGGGCTTGTGGTCCGCGAATTCGAGGGTGCAGATGGAGTGGGTGATGTGCTCCAGCGAATCGGACAGGCCATGGGCGAAGTCGTACATGGGGTAGATGCACCACGCATTTTTCGTGTTCTGGTGCTCCTGATGCAGGATGCGGTACAGGGCCGGGTCGCGCATGTTCATGTTCGGCGAGGCCATGTCTATCTTGGCCCGCAGGATGTGCGCGCCTTCGGGGAATTCCCCGGCGCGCATGCGGGAGAAGAGATCCAGGTTTTCCTCCACGGATCGGTCGCGGTAGGGGCTGTTTTTGCCGGGCTCGGTCAGGGTACCGCGATACAGGCGCGTGTCTTCGGCACAGAGCGAGCAGACGTAGGCCTTGCCCTTGGTGATCAGTTCCACCGCGAAGTCATGAAGACGTTCGAAGTGGTCCGAGGCATGGTAGAGGTGCTCGCCCCAATCGAAGCCGAGCCAGCGCACGTCCTCCTTGATGGAGTTCACATAGACCGGATCTTCCTTGCCCGGGTTGGTGTCGTCGAAGCGCAGGTGGCAGCGTCCGCCGTAGTCGCGCGCCAGGCCGAAGTTCAGGCAGATGGACTTGGCGTGACCGATATGCAGGAACCCGTTGGGCTCGGGGGGAAATCGGGTGCAGACCCGGCCGTCGTTCCTGTTGTTTCTGAGGTCTTCCTCGATGATGGCGCGCAAAAAATTTGAGGGTGCGGATGGCGTGTCCATGGTGATCCTTGAATGCTGCGTGGCGTCTTTGGGGTTATGAGTGTTGATCGCTTACGGTCAGGGGCATGGGCTCACAAGCCCGCCCGTTGATATGGGCCAGGAGCGCGTCGCGGGTGCTCGGAAAGGCCAGCTGGTCCCAGGGTATCTGCTCGCGCGTGAAGAGGGCGAGGTCTTCGGTCTCCTCGCCCGCACTGGGTTCCGCCGTGTCCATGTGGGCGCTGTAGACGATGATGACCGGCGGCCATCCGGCATAGGAGAAGACGCCGACCAGTCCGTCCAGGGTGATGTCGAGATTCACCTCTTCGCGGATTTCGCGGATGGCGGCCAGTTCGACGGGCTCGCCTTCATCCACATACCCTCCGGGCAGGAGCCATTTGTGGGTGTCGTCCGGTCGCTTGCGGCGCAGGAGCAGTATTTTGTCGCCGATCTCGAGGATGACGCAGGTTACGACCTTGGGGTCGAGATAGACCACGCCCGCGCATTTCGAGCAGACCAGGCGGGGCGGCTCGTCCGGGCGCAGGCGTTGCAACTCCAGGGGGGCTCCGCAGGCGGGGCAGAAACGGTAGCGGTCGTGACGGATGGGACCGGCGGTTGTGGTCATGAGTAGGTGTTGGCCCTGATCGTGTGATCCTTGAGTGTTTCGCGGGCGTGTCCCGCGAGGGATTTGGCCGGATACCCGATGCTGATGATGGATTCAACCCGCAAATGGGGGGGGATGTGCAGAATCTCGCGCACGCGGTCCTCGGCCGATCTTTCCTGGTCGTGTGGGCGCAGGCGAATCTGCACCCAGCAGCTGCCAAGCCCCAGGCTCTCACAGGCCAGTTGGAGGATGATGGAGGCGATGGCGCAGTCTTCGATCCAGGTGTCGGCCTTGTCCTCGTTGCCGAGCACGGCCACGCCCAGGGCCGCCTCGCGCAGAAAATGCGCGCCGTGCGGTTTGGCCGTGGACAGGGCTTCAAGGAGGGCTTTGTCCGTGACGAAAATGAATTCCCAGGGATCGAGCCCCCGGGATGACGGCGAGCGCAGCACGGCCTCCTTGAGCTGGGCCAGGATTTCGGGCTCGATGGCTTGCGGAGTGTAGTGGCGGATGCTGCGGCGTTTGCGCAGGATTTCGAGCATGGTTTTTTCTCCCCGGCCGCTCTTTTAAGGATCGGCCATGGTGGTTGTGACCGCACTCCTTGATCAGTGCGGACGCATACCGTATCAAAGCCCTCATTGGGCGGCAATCGCCGAATCCTGGTGCTTTCCAAGGAGGAACAATGGAGGAACAATGGATGGACTGATTCTCGTCTTGACAGCGCTGGCTGGGTGTCTCATGCCGGTCCAGCCGGCCGTTAACGCCGTGACCGCACACCTGATGAGCAGTCCGTACCTGGCCTCGTTCTTTTCATTTTTGACCGGAACGCTGGTCTTGGGCCTTTTGTGCCTGTCCCTGCGCCTGCCCTGGCCCGACGGGAAAATCATGATGAGCCTGCCGTGGTGGGCCTGGACGGCCGGGCCCATGGGGGCCTTCTTCGTGACCATGACCATCGTCGCCGTGCCGCGCCTTGGAGCCATGAGCGTCATGGCTCTCTTGATCGCCGGACAGATGGGCATCTCCCTGGTCCTGGATCATTTCGGGTGGCTTGGAATCCCGGCTCAGCCCATCTCCATGTGGCGGATTCTGGGCGCGATCCTGCTCTTCACCGGCGTGGTGCTGATCCGCAAATTTTAAGGAGCTTGCTTATGAAAACAGTGCTGTTCGTATTCAACGGCGACCCCATGTGCTTTATCCACGTGCTTCTGAACGCGCTCGACATGCACGCCGCCGGGCACGAAGTCCGCGTCGTCATGGAAGGCGCGTCCGTGGCTCTGGCCCCGGCCCTGGTCAAACCCGAGCACCCCCTGGCCAAGCTTTTCGCCAAGGTTCGCGAAGCAGGACTGCTTGACGGCGCATGCAAGGCCTGCTCCGTCAAGCTCGGCGTCGCCGCCGAGGTCGAAGCCGCAGGTGTCGCGCTCATCGGCGACATGAACGGCCATCCGTCCATGCGCTCCTACATGGAAGCGGGATGCCAGGTCATCACGTTTTGATCCGGGACAGCCAGATCGGCCAGGGTGGTGACGCTCCGCTGGTCATCCGGGTCGGTTCGCTCAACCCGGTCAAGCTCGGAGCCATCCGCGAGGTCATGTTGGGGCCTTTCCCCCTGGCCCGGTTCGAGCCCGTGTCCGCTCCCTCCGAGGTGCCGGATCAGCCTCTCGGAATTGAAGAGACCCTGCGCGGAGCAAAGAATCGCGCCAGGAACGCCTTTGCCGGTTGCACCCTGTCCGTGGCCCTGGAATCGGGCCTCATCGAGGTGCCCGGGTCCAATACCGGCTACATGAATCTGACGGCCTGCGCCATTTACGACGGCCGCGAAATGTATCTGGGGCTTGGCCCCGCTTTCGAGCTGCCCCCGGAAGTGACCCGGCTGGTGGTGGTCGAGGGCCTGGAACTTGATCCGGCCGTGCGCCGGGCCGGGCTGACCGAGAACGAGCGTATCGGATATGCCCAAGGCATCATCGGGGTTTTGAGCGGCGGGCGGGTCACGCGCATGGATTACAGCCGGCCGGCGGTGTCCATGGCCCTGGTCCGCATGGGTCTTTAGCCGCTTGGTCCCGCGCCGCGGGTTGTCTACGTCGCCTTGAAAAAAAGGATTTTCGCGTGCATTGTCATGAACTGCGGTCCCGGTTTTTCCCGCGCGCCCAAATTTAGTGGTCAACCTGCAAGAAGCGTTTTGAAACAATCGTAAGTTCAACCATATTGCCAACGAGGAAAATATGTCCCGCTCATATCTGGTCTATCGCTGCAAAGAAGGAGATGTGCTCAAGAAGCCCGAGGCCGTCATCGCCCTTTGGGACGAGGATGTGCCGCGTTTCTCCGAAATCCTGGACGAGGCCACCGCCTCGCATCCCTCAAGGGCTCGCAAGCCGGGAGAATACTGGGAAATCGTGACCAAGGAAAAGGCCGACTCCTATGACTGGGAAAAGGTCGTGGCGCCGGTCAAGAACAAGGACCACGATCCGCTTGGCGACATGTGGAAGGAGCGCGCCAAGATCGAGAAGCTGATGGATGAGGGCGCGAGCCTGGAGCAGGCCCTGGACGTCATGACGCCGTTCAGCCACACGTTTCGTTACGAATCCGAGGCTCCAAAAAATCTTCTTCCCAAGATGGGCGAAGTCGAATCGTAGCATTTTCGGGGCCCGGCGCCCCGTAAAGGAGACGCTCATGCGCTGGATCATTCTGTGCCTGCTTCTCATTCCCCTGCCCGGATTTTGCGGCGGCCCGGCCCTGTCTTCGGGCCAGCTGCTCTACGTGCCCGTGTATTCGCACATCTACACCGGGGACAAGGAGCGGCCGTTCAATCTGGCCGTGACCCTGTCCATCCGCAATACCGATCCGCGCGGAAGTCTCAGGCTGACGGCGGTGGACTATTACGATACCGAAGGGCATTTGGTCCGACACTACCTTGAGGCACCTTTGGAGATGAAGCCGCTGGCCTCGATTCGTTACGTGGTGGCCGAAAAGGACGTCAAGGGCGGTTCGGGAGCCAATTTTCTGGTGCGCTGGGAGGCCCCGGATGCGATCAATGCTCCGGTGGTGGAGTCGGTCATGATCGGAGCCCAGTCGGGACAGGGCATTTCCTTCACTTCCCAGGCGAGGGAAATTCAAGAACACTCACACGATTAGGGAGTACGGATGGAGAACGTGATGGAAGAATTTGAGGCGTTTGTTTCCACGTGGGATTCCTGCGAAGCCAAGGATGCATTTCTGGTTTTCAGACAGGCTCTTGAGGCTGTCGATGGCGTAACCCTTGATTTCAAGGCCCGCCCGGGCATCACCTATTCCCTGCGTGGCGCGCATCCGGACCAGCAGGGACGGGACCTCTTCGCGCTGATCGACGTCATCGACGACGATCCGGAACAGCGCTGGCTTTCGGTCTGCTTTTACGACGATCTGGTCACCGACGAACAGGAGCAGGGCGACTGGGTTCCCGGCGGTCTCATGGGTGAGGATGCCCGTTGCTTCAACGTCGACGAGGCCGACGAGGATCTCGTGACCTATGTGGTCGAGCGTATCCGTGAAGCCGGAGCCGGCGCGGCAAAATAGGGCGGCTGGGCTTTTTGACCGAAGAGGGCGTGTCCTTGCCGGTCAAGGCCCATGACTGGCAGACCTTGAGCGGATCACTGCTTTTATTTTCAGGAGCAGCGCATGGCGTATATTCTGGCCGCCGACATCGGCGGGACAAACAGCCGTTTTGGACTTTTCGCTCATTCGCCGGGCCAGGATCCGGAACTTCTGGAGTCATTTACCGTCCTGACCGACTCGGTCTCTTCCCTTGAGCACTTGCTGCTGCGGATTCGGGAGGGGGGCTTGAGCCTTGATCCCATGGACGCGGATCAGGTCGTCCTGGCCGTGGCCGGACCTGTTCGGGACGGGGTGAGTTGCAGCCTGACCAATGCCTCCTGGGACATCGATCTGCGTGAGTCCACGGGCGGATTACCGTTTGAGCGAACCGTCCTGATCAACGATTTCGTGGCTCAGGCCCTTGGCTGCCGGACCCGCGACGCGGCCGGGTCCTCCATTTCGATACAGAAGGGAGTGCCTCGGTCCGGAGTGGTGGCGGCGGTAGGCCCGGGGACGGGGCTTGGCCTTTGCGCCCTGGCTCCCCTGACCTCCGGCTGTCCTGATTTTCTGGCCTTGCCCTCCGAGGGCGGTCACGCTCCCCTGGCTTTTGTCACCGAACGCGAGTTCGAGTTTCTGCGCTTTCTAAAGGACCGCACCGGCCATTCCCACGCATTCGGCGACATCGTGGTCTCGGGCCGGGGCCTTGTCGCCATGCACCTGTTTCTGACGGGGCGCGACCTGTCCCCGGCGGAGGTGGCCCGGGAGATCGGGCCTGAAAGCGAAACGACTGCCTGGTTCGCGCGGTTCTTCGGCCGCGTGTGCAGGGGCTACGTTCTCAATGTGTTGGCCTGGGGAGGCCTTGACCTGTGCGGCGGGATAGCGGTCAAGAATCCCTTTTTTGCCACTCACCATGAATTTTTGCGCGAATTTTGCGATTGCCCGGCCTATGGGCATCTTCTGGCCGAGGTTCCCGTCCGGCTGATCACCATCCCCGATACGGGCCTGCGCGGCGCGGCCAGCCACGGACGATCGCTCCTAGACGCTGGTATAAAGGACGTCAGCCACATTTTTGTGAGGTAGCAACCTACGAAAGTGTCGGTATTTTTTAAGCTGCCAGTATAAAAATCAATTAGTTGTGACTGGCACAAGAGCTGCTTCAGCCTCCTCAACAGGAGGCTGCCATGCCCGTCATCACAACGCCTTTCGGAGTTCTTGAAACCCTTCCCAGCATCGAGTTTTTTTCGGGCGGCACCGTGCAGTCCTGCATCGCCGCCCGGTCTTGTCCGCTGTTCACACCCCTTGGTTCCCTTGTCCCCCAGTTCACCGCCAGCAGCCTGCGCAAACGCCAGTTGCCGGCCATCTCCTTTCATCCAAACGGCATGCTCCGCAATCTTCCGCTGGAAGAGCAGGTCATGGTCCCGACTCCGCTTGGCATGCTGCCCGCCGAACAGGTCACCTTCTACGATACCGGAGCCGTCAAGCGCGTCTTCCCCTTGAACGGCACCTTGAGCGGTTACTGGACCCAGGAGGACGAGGCCGCCATGGCCACGCCCCTGAACTTGGACACGCCCATCGGATGCGCCCGGGTCAAGCCGGTCTGCGTCTATTTTGGCCCCGAAGGCAATCTGCGCAGCCTGACCCTCTGGCCGGACACGGTGCTCGAAGTGCCCACTCCATTGGGAAACATCGGTGCAAGGTCCGGAGTTTCGTTTTTCGACAGCGGGGTGTTGCGCTCCCTGGAACCGGCCAGTCCCGTGGCCGTGCGGACGCCTCTGGGCGAACTTTTGGCCTTTGACCAGGACGCGGTGGGTATCTGCGGCGATCGAAATTCACTGCGCTTCCGCGAGAATGGAGCCTTGCTTGGCCTGACGACGGCGGCTCACGCTTTCGAGGTGGAGCTGGAAAACGGCCGCAAGCGAACCCTGGCCCCGCCCCTGCGCCGTCACCCCTGTGATGGCGAACGCATGGAGGCGGGCTCCATCACTCTTGATTTCAGCCCCGGACAGGTCAGCTTCACCTTCGCGGATTCCCCGCGCATCAAGGTCAAGACCGAAGGAGTCACGGCTTCCCGATTTTTTCTGCCGCTGCCGTCGCTGTCACCCATGTGCTCCATGGGCGCGGGTAAGTGGTAGATCCCAACGAACCAATCCGCAAAGGAGGAATTGTGAACGTAAGTTGTCTGGAAAAAGTGGTGGAATATGCGTCCATGCCTCTGCATGGGACACTCTCGCGCAAGCTCAGAAAAGGGCTCAAGATTCAGATCAATGAAGGCCGGATCTATGAAAAGGCCGTTCTTTTCCTGGGCTCCGACTTTCTGCGCGTGACCGAGAAGGAAGAGGGAATGTCCGTAAATACCTACTATGGCTGGGAGGAGATCGTTTCCATCCGTACCTACAGTTCGGAACCGGAGGAATAGTCTTAAGGGGGCTTTGCAGCCCCCTGACCGCAGTCTGCCCGGGGTCATGAGCACGCCAGCGGTGGTGGGGAGGGCATTGATCCCTCTTGAGGAAAGCACAGGGTGAGTTCAAAGAGCCCACCTGCTCCTGAATTCAATTTGGTATTTTGGCTGAAATTCTTAAAACTCCGAATCTTTTAATAACTGGGTAGTCCTCCGAATTGCCAATAGGGTCTTGGTGGTATATATCATGGTATCTATCAAAAACGGAGGTTCACCATGCAGACCGCCAAGCTTTTTAACAATGGTCGAAGTCAAGCCGTCAGGCTACCCAAGGAGTTGCGGTTTTCCGGAGAGGACGTGTACGTCAGGAAAATCGGCAACATGGTAATTTTATTGCCCAAGGACGATCCATGGTCGCCACTGGTGAACAGTCTGGACCAGTTTTCTTCCGATTTCATGAACACGAGGGAGCAGCCGCCGCTTGATGCGCGGGAAGAGCTGTGATCACCTATTTACTGGACACGAATATTTGCATTTACGTCATCAAGCGCAGCCCAACGCAGGTGCTGGAGCGTTTTCGGAAGGCTGATGTTTCAAGCATCGGCATTTCGTCCATAACGTTCAGTGAACTGATGTATGGTGCGGCCAAAAGTTCGCGTCCCGAGCAGAATCGGATCGCACTGACGCAATTCGTGGCCCCGCTGGAAATCATGCCCTATGATGACTCGGCTGCAGGGCGGTACGGAGACCTGCGAGCCTGTCTGGAACGGCAAGGCACACCTATCGGCTCGCTGGACATGCTCATCGCCGCCCACGCCCTGGCACTGGATTGTGTTCTGGTGAGCAATAATTTGAAGGAGTTTGTGCGCGTTCCGCACCTGCGAATGGAAAATTGGACGGTGGAATGAGATCAGTGGCACGTTGAAAGCGCACGTTTCCTGCGCGGTGACAAAAATTTGATGTCGTTATCTATCCCGCCATCCGGCGCAATGCCGACAAAAAGCGCGAGCGCAGTTTTTCGCCCAGGAGCGCCCGTTTGACCGGCGGGAGTTTCAGGAATCCGCCGACAAGGGCGCGCATGAACTCCTGGGTGCGGCTCTCTGGATTATCGAAGATGAAGGTCTGGAAGGTGTCGCGTTCCAGTGCCTGGAGCATGACCCGCTCGAAGCTGTCTTCGGGGTGATATACTTTTTGCGGGCGAGGCTTAAGCTTGAGCGCTCCGGTTGGACATTTCAGGGCGCAGACCCCGCAGCCCAGGCACACTTCTTCGATCCGCGCCAGTTTCGCGGGCTTGCGGGACGCGTTGGCGGCTTCCCGTGCGTGCATATCCACGGCGTTGACCGGGCAGGCCTTGGCGCACAGGCCGCAGCCCGTGCACAGGTTTTCGTCCACCACGGCCACGAAGTTCGAGGTGACCAGGATGCCCGTGTATCCGGTCTCCCGCACGCCCTGGAGCAGATTGCAGCAGCAGCCGCAGCAGTGGCAGATGAAGCCGGCGTCGCGGCGGACGTTGTCGGCAGTCAGGGTCAGGCCCTGGTCCCGGGAGCGGGCCAGGATGTCGCGCATCTGCATTTTGTCGATGGGTTTGGCGAAGCCGTTGCGGATCAGGAAGCGCGCGCCGGTGCCCATGGAGGTGCAGGTGTCCATGGGCGTGCGGCAGGGAGCGTGCCCGAGGTGGTGCTTCTCGTGGCGGCAGGAGCACAGGCCGAGTGAAAATTCCGTGTGCTCCTCGATGAGCGCGGAAGCCTTCTCGTAATCCAGAATCTCCACATGTTCACCCAGCGCCTCTTCGTGCGGCAGGGCACGCATGACCGAGGTGGCCTGACCGTCACCGAAATTGGCATGCAGGAAATCCTTGTCTCCGAACATGTAGGCCTGAAAAAGTTCCGCCCAGCGTGCGCGCGGCAGATCCGGCCCGGTGCGCATCATGGTGAATTCGAAGAAGCCGATGACAATGGGGCTGACCATGTACTGGTAGCGCGCGCCGTCCCAGATATCGATGACCAGGCCCTTTGCGCAGAGTCCTTCGATCATGGGGCGCAGGGCGTCTTCGGGTTCGCCAAGCATGCCTGAGATGCGCTCCAAGGTAGAGGGGCGGTAGGGCATGCGCGCGACCAGTTCGGCCTCGGGCCGGGAATACAGCTCTTCCACCAATTGTCTGAAGATCGGTGTCCACGGGGTGCGCACCGGGGCCTGGTCGAGGCGGTGTCCGAGTTTGCGGAAGATGTCCTTGCTTGTGATGTGTCCCATGATGGTCCCTGGTTGCGCGGTTGATGGGCGATGATGCCCCCGCCCCAGCCGGAATTGCAAGCACGAATCCGCTCATTTGCGCCACGCGGCGTTGACAAGCACGTCAGACTGGTTCAAATATTGGTCCTACCAATTTATCGGGTCGTTCGCGGCATGTCCTGCGCGGCCTCCATCGGGAGGATCTCATGTTTGAAGTAGTCGCTTTGTATCTGGCCGTGGGCGCGGTGGCCGGCGTTCTGGCCGGATTGCTGGGCATCGGGGGCGGACTTGTCATCGTGCCCATGCTGGTTTTTTGCATGGAGTTGCAGAACCTGCCCCAGGAGCTGATCATGCATATGGCGCTGGGCACCTCCATGGCCAGCATCATGTTCACCTCGGTTTCGAGCTTCATGGCCCATCATCGCCGGGGCGCGGTGGAGTGGAGCGTGGTCAGGCGCATCGTAGTCGGCATCCTGGTCGGCACGTTCCTCGGAGCCTGGGTGGCCGCGCAGATGAGCACCGGAGCGCTCAAGATATTCTTCGTCATTTTTCTTTACTACGTCTGTTACCAGATGCTCTCCGGGAAGAAACCCAAGCCGTCGCGCGTTATGCCTGGAACGGCGGGGATGTTTGGGGCGGGCAATGTCATCGGGGTGGTTTCGAGCCTGGTCGGCATCGGCGGGGGCACACTTTCCGTGCCGTTCATGGTCTGGCACAACATTCCCATCCACAAGGCCATCGGCACTTCCGCAGCCATCGGCTTTCCCATCGCCGTGGCGGGAACCCTGGGCTACATCGTCAACGGCCTTGGGACCGAAAACCTGCCGCCTTTTTCCCTCGGCTACATATCCATGACGGCGCTGATCTCCATCGCGGTCATGAGCGTCATCACCGCTCCCCTGGGCGTGCGTCTGGCTCACAGCCTGCCCGTGGACAAACTGAAGAGGGTGTTCGCGCTGATCCTCTTTCTGGTCGGCACCAAGATGCTGGTTTCGCTTTTCTAGCCGGGGCGGGGCGGCCGGGTCCTTTGCGGTCCCGGTTTTTTTGCCTGCCGGATGATTGCGTCTTTGACTGATCCGGAACGATTCTTCCATAACGGGGAATCGTTCCGTTTTTTTTGGCCATTTGCCGGGCGCTCTCGGTCGGTTTCAGCCGACCGGGAACTGACGCGTTCGCCTCCGGGACAGTGACGGTTCTACATGTACCAGCGCCAGCTCTGTCCGGCGCGGAACAATTCGCGCAGGGTAAGCGGCCTGTTGCCGGCGATCTTCTTGGCCAGGTAGATGAAGAGGTAGGCTGTCTGGAGGGCATCGCCCAAGGCATCGTGGGCCGTGAAACGGGGCAGTTCGAACTCCCGGGCCAGGTCGGTCAGCACATAGGAGATGCTCAGGTTGTACTGTTCGTAATGCGAGGGCGTGCGCTTCTCGCGCCACAGCATGGCCATGCGCATGGTGTCGAGGCAGGGATTGGCCAGTGGTCGGCCGTGATTCTTTTTGCAGGCCCTGTTCAGGAAGCTCATGTCCAACCCAACGTGGTGGCCGACGATGAGGGTGCCCTTGCAGAATTCGATCAGCCCGGGAAGGACCTCGACCAGGGGCGGGGCCTTGGCGATGGCCTCGGGGGTGATGCGGTGGATGAGGGTGCTTGTCTTGGGGAGCGGAATGCTGGGCCGCACCAGAACGCTGAAGCTTTCGCCCGGCACGATGGCCAGTCCGCGCACACGCACGGCTCCGATGGAGACGATTTCCTCCTTGCGGGCTGAGAGGCCGGTCAGTTCCGTGTCCAGCACCGTGTAGACGTAATCCTCCAGGGGGCGGGTCTGGTCCAGCTGGCGGCATAGACGGTTGTTTTCGTCCAGCGCGGGCAGGCTTGAGCCTTTTTGACCAAGTCCCATCAGGGCGAGCAGACTTTTCGGTGTGGGAAGATTCATGCTCATGCCATGTTCAGCCGGAAGACTTCGCGCAACACTCCGTGCAGCGGGGTGATCACGCCGAAGGCTTCGCGCAGGGTTCTTTTTTCCAGCGCCGAGAGGGTCCCCGGGTCAAGGCGGTTGTCCGGTGGCACGCCCTGCTCCATCTGTTCGAGCTGGTGCATGAGCCGCGAATGCAGCAGGAATTCGAAGGCCTCCCGCGCTTCGTGGAACAAATCGCGCGATAGATGCCCCTCCTGATGCAGCAGTTCAAGCCTGCCAAGGGTGCTCGTTTCCCGGATTCCGTGATAAAGAGCCATGACCCGCGCAAAGTCCATGAAGGGCAGCAGGCCCCTGGTTTTTATGTCCAGGGTGTTCTTGTGGGCTCCATCCTTTTCAACCATGAAATTCTTGAAGAATGTCAGCGGCGGTTTGGAATTCAGGCATTCTGCGGCCAGGTAGCGCAGGAACAGATCTTTGCCGGCGCAGGCGTTGGTGACGTGCAGGCGCAGGTTTTCGGCCAGATCCTTGTGCCCGTAAATGCCCCTGAAATCGAAAAAAACGGAGCTGGCCAGGACGCGCTCGGGTTCGGGCGCGGTGGTCCAGGTGGTGACCCGGTTTTTCCACGCATCAAGCGAGCCTCGCCACTGGGGGTTCGAGGCCATCATGTCGCCAGGGCAGCGCGGAAAGCCGCAGTTTATGAGATGCCCGACCATGCGTTCGGTGAAGGCCGAAAAATAGGTCTCGGCCGCGCGCTCCAGAAAATCCACTCCGCAGTTTTCAGTGACCAGCGCGTTGTCCTGGTCCGTGGCGAAGGTCTGCTCGCGGCGGCCCTCGCTGCCCATGAGCAGGAGGCAGAATTTGACCGGAGGCGGACCCAGTTCGCGCAGCATGAGATCAAGGAGCTTGGACATGATCTGGTCGTTCAGGATTGCGATCATGCGGGTGATGTTGCCCGCTTTGGCGCCTTGCTGGACCAGGGTGCGGATGACCGGGGTGATGCTGTCGTGCAGCGGATAGAGCCCGGGGATGGTGGTGCGCGAGGCGATTTCCCGGAACACGGACATGGGCGAGCGGCCCTGCAGGAGCATGATGTCGTGGGAGCTGATGATGCCTTGCAGCCTGTTGTTGGATTTGACCACGAGATGATGGATGTTCTTGGACATCATGGTCAACAGGGCGTCGAAGCATACCGCTCCGGCGTCGATGCTCTCCACCGGCGTGGTCATGATGGTCTCGGCCGGGGCCTGCAGGTCAAGGCCCAGGGCCATGGCCTTGCGTAGGTCCGTGTCCGTGATGATGCCGCAGATCTCCCCAGAGGGTTCACGGAACAGGAGCGAGCCCGTGTTGTGCCGGATCATTTCCTTGGCCGCGGCCTGGATGCTCAGGCCAAAGGGCACGCTGACGGGTTCGCGGGAGACGAGATCGCCAACGGGATTGCTGAAGAGATGCAGGCTGTGGTCTTCATGAGCCGGGAGGGTCTTGCAGCGCATTTCCTCGAAGGCCTTTGAGAGGAACGTGTCGGCGAAGGATTTGAGGTAGAAGCGCGGGATGCCCGGGTTGAGATGCACGGCTTCGAAAAAACGGTCGCGGGGAATCTTGATGATGAAGGTGTCTTCGACCGTTTCGGCATCCATGGCCGCCTTTTCACCGTTGAAAAGCGACAGTGCGCCAAGGGATGCCCCTTCGGTGCGGATGTCCATGAGAATGCCCTCGTCCTCAAGAAAAAGGCGGATGGCTCCTTTCTGGATCAGGTAGAGGCCGTCGACCTCGCTAATCCCCCGGCGCAGCAGCCGCGTTCCGGCTGGAAAGAAGTCCACCAGGCAGCCTCGGGCAAGACGGACAAGACTCTGCCTCTCCAGTTCGGAAAAGGGCAGAGTGCTCTCAAGAAAGGTGATGATGCTGTCGTATCCCGCAGGCTGAATTCCCGCGTTCATGGCGTTGTCCTTGGGTTGCGGGGCCGGTTTCCCGGCCCCTGTTTTGTTTGGCTAGTGATCGATGGCCGCACCCGCTCCGCGCGGGATGCGCACGCTTTCCACCATCTCCTGCACGGCGAGCGGCGGAGCCTTGGTGATCATGGAGACGCCGAATGTGACCGCGAAGTTGATGACCATGCCCACCGTTCCGATGCCTTCGGGGCTGATGCCGAAGAACCAGGGAGACACGCCCATGAACTTGGTCTGTACGATGTAGAGCATGGTGAATCCGATACCGCTGATCATGCCGCTGATGGCTCCTTCCTTGGTTGCGCGCTTCCAGAAGATGCCGAGCACGATGATGGGGAAGAAGGAGGACGAAGCCAGTCCGAAAGCCAGCGCCACGACCTGGGCGACAAATCCCGGAGGGTTGATGCCGAAGTATCCCGCGATGATGACGCCCACGCCGATCATGACCCGGCCCACGAGCAGGCGTATCTTCTCCGAGGCGCCGCGGTTGATGATGCGGTAGTAGAGGTCATGGGAGATGGACGAGGCGATGACCAGCAAGAGTCCGGCCGCCGTGGACAGGGCAGCGGCAAGTCCGCCTGCCGCGACCAGGGCGATGACCCAGGGCGGAAGCTGCGAGATTTCGGGGGTGGCCAGGACCATGATGTCGTTGTCTATGTAAAGTTCGTTGGCGTTGTCGAGAGGCGCGTTCGTGATCAGTCGCTGGCCGTGTGCACCCGTTTCTCCGCTGTAGGTTGGCTTGCCCGCGAAGGCCGCACCGGCCCTGTAGGTGATGATGCCGTCATTGTTCTTGTCCACCCAGGCCAGAAGACCTGTTTTTTCCCAGTTGCCGAACCAGGCGGGTACCGAGGAGTACGATGTTTCGCTCAGTGCCTTGGTCAGGGTATAGCGGGAGAACGCGCCCAGAGCCGGAGCCGTGGTATAGAGGATGCCGATGAACAGAATGGCGTAGAAGGCCGAGAGGCGGGCGGCCCGGACGCTGGGCACGGTGTAGAAACGGATGATGACGTGGGGCAGTCCGGCCGTGCCGACCATGAGACACATGGTGATGGCGAAGACGTCGATCATGGGTTTCGTGCCCGCGCCAAACGCGCTGGTGTACTCGGCGAAGCCAAGATCCCTGCCGATCTGGTTCAGGGTTTCGAGCAGATACTTGCCCGAGTCGGCTCCAGCGAGAATGGTGCTTCCAAAACCTGCCTGCGGGATGGGATTGCCGGTCAGCTTGAGCGAGATGGCGATGGCCGGAATGAGGAAGGCCGTGATCAGCACGCAGTACTGGGCCACCTGGGTCCAGGTGATGCCCTTCATGCCGCCGATGGCCGCGTACAGGAAAACCAGGACCATGCCGATCATGACTCCGGTATTGACGTCGACTTCCAGAAAGCGGCTGAAGACGATGCCGACCCCGCGCATCTGCCCGGCCACGTAGGTCAGGGAGACGAAGATGGCACAGATCAGCGCCACGAGCCTGGCCGCCGAGGAATAATAACGGTCGCCGACGAAGTCCGGGACCGTGAACTTGCCGAACTTGCGCAGATAGGGGGCCAGGAGCAGGGCCAGGAGCACGTAGCCGCCGGTCCAGCCCATGAGGTACATGCAGCCAGCATAGCCCATGAACGAGATCATGCCGGCCATGGAGATGAAAGAGGCGGCGCTCATCCAGTCGGCCGCCGTGGCCATTCCGTTGGCCAAGGGCGGAACACCGCCTCCGGCGACGTAAAAGCCCTTTGTGTCCTTGACGCGGGATGTCCAGGCGATTCCTATGTAGAGGGCGAACGTCGCGCCCACGATGAGATAAGTCCAGATTTGCAGTGACATGATTCCTCCGGTTGGTCAGTTGCTATTCATGCACGTCGTATTTCTTATCCAGCCGATCCATGAGCAGGAAGTAGGCAAGGATGATGAGTACGAAAACATAGATCGACCCTTGCTGGGCAAACCAGAAACCTAGAGGAAATCCGCCAAGATGGAAGGCGTTGAGTTGTTCGACGAATAAAATCCCGAATCCGTAGGATACCGTCGCCCAGATGGCCAAAAGGATGAGCATGTACGTTTTGTTTCTTTTCCAGTAACTTTGCATTGACATATCCATGTTGTCCCCCCTGTGAAAAAAGCGTTGATGAAATGTGGCTTCACCCGATTGAGCTTGGATGTTTTCTGACACGCTTTGCAAAGCATTGCATCTGCTTTCCGGTGAATGGAGGGAGAAACAGGTTATTGGCGAAAGGAGTCGAATTGAACTGGCTAATGGGAATTTGTAGCCGCTGACCGGGTTGCGGCTACCGTTCGGTTGTAGGTGATAAGTGATGGTAATAAGTGGATGTTCGAACTATGTACGCACATTGTGCAGAGGCTCTGGAAGCGTTTTACGGCGGGGAACGGACTCATTTTGGCCGTGACTTGCGTCAGGCGCAGGGTCAGCGGTCGAATTCACACATTGCCGAGTGAAGGAGGGATATCATGATTTCCATTGTCGTAGCCGACATCACGACATTGCAGGTGGATGCCATCGTCAACGCGGCCAATTCTTCGCTCTTGGGCGGAGGCGGGGTGGACGGCGCCATTCATCGAGCGGCAGGTCCCGAACTCTTGGCCGAATGCCGCACCCTTGGGGGATGCCCTGCAGGAGAGGCGCGGATAACCAGAGGCTACCGTCTGCCTGCCAGATACGTAATCCACACCGTAGGCCCGGTCTGGAAAGGCGGCGGGCAGGGCGAGCGGGAAGTATTGGCCAATTGCTACAGGGCCTGCCTGACTTTGGCGCTGGAGCACGGCCTGGGCAGCGTGGCTTTTCCGGCCATCAGTTGCGGAGCGTACGGTTTTCCGGCGGCAGAAGCCTGTGCCGTGGCCGTGTCCCAGGTTCGGGTTTTTCAGCGCGAGCATCTGGCGCCAGCCTCGGTGGTCATTGCATGCTTTTCCGAATCAATGCGGCGCTTGTACGAGCAATGTCTTGCCAAAGAAGGTGACTGATGATTCCGGATGCGGGGCGTTTTCTTGCCTGAGGGCCGCGCCTGACTTTCGCGTCCTGGGCGGAGCCCCTTTATTTTGCAGGGGGCATGGGCTAGACCTTGGGCAACAAAGCGTTTTGAATCCGCCGCTTATACGCGATGAGCATCCACTGAACACAATTGCCGGGAAGAACATGAAGATCATCGTCTGCCTGCTGTGCCTTTTCTCCTTTTTTGCCTGCTCCGGGCAACGCGCTCCGGTTCAGGCGCCGGTCGCGGTGCAAGCGCCCATTCTTCCCGAGTTCGAGGTTCTGAACACCCTGCATCAGCAGTTTCTCGTTTTCCGGGAAGATGACATTTTTCGGCGCTACGGCTTTACGTACAATTCCCCCTACGCCGACTGGTTGCAGCGGGTCCGCAGCCTGGAGCAGGACCCGGCAATGGGCGACGTGGCCCGCCTCTTGGCCGGCCTTTCCATTGCCTACCGCACGCATGGGGGCAAGAGCAGTGTTTACGCGCAGTTCGAGGAACGCTTCGACAAGGCGTTGCGCGCTCCCGTGGCACCTGAGCCCACGGTTCGGCCCGCGCCCGCGACCACGCCTGCGCCCGCCGCGCCTCCCGAACCCGGCGTCACGATTCTTTTCAGTGGCGACACCCGGGGAGACGTGTTCCCGAAGTCCGGCCTGACAGGAGACGTGGGCGGGCTGGCCCGGCGTCCGTCCACGATTGCGTATTTCAGGGAAAAGGATCCGGGTGTCCTTCTGCTTGACGCGGGAGACGCATTTGCCTCGGGATTTGCTGGCTCGGAGATGACAAACAAGGTCCTGGTCCGGGCCATGAACCGTATGCGCTACGACGCCATGGGCCTCGGGCCGCAAGATTTGGCCATGGGCGAGGTGGCGCTCCGGGAGCTTGTCGGCATGGCGAAATTTCCCCTTGTCTGCTCCAATCTGGAGTTCGGAAAGGGCGCCTCGCCATGGATCAAGCCTTATGCGATTTTCGAGCGAAACCGACTCAGGGTAGCCGTAGTGAGTCTATTGCCCCCGATTCCCGGGGCAGTGATTACCGGAGCACGCTTCATTGCCCCGGCTCGCGCCCTGCGCGCTCTTTTGCCGGGGCTGCAAGACAAGGTGGACTGCATTGTGCTTCTGACGCAGTTTGGAAGAGAGGACATGGCCGGCCTGCTTGGCGGAGCCGAGGAGATCGGGGTGATTCTGGGCGACAGCATGGAGTTTTCGCGAGGAAGGCCCGCATACATCCCCGCCGTCCCAGGGGGGCGTGGTTTTGGATCTGTCCGTCTGGAACACCGGGATGCAGGCATTGCGCGCATCACCCAGACCATGCCAGTGCTCCTGGGAGCGGAGCCCGATGCGCAAATTCATGAAATGCTGGATGAACTCGAATAGCTGGAAAAAATGCTTGCTTTTTTAAAATGGTTTGGGCAGTAACCGTTTTCGCGTTGTGGGGCTGTAGCTCAGCTGGGAGAGCGCTTGAATGGCATTCAAGAGGTCCGCGGTTCGATCCCGCGTAGCTCCACCACTTAAACGCTTGAAAAAACATTATGTTTACTTGAATGCCGCAAACGAAAAAGCCGTCCGAAAGGGCGGCTTTTTCGTTTGCGGCGTTTTTTTTGCCGTACGCGCCGCCAGACTGCTTGCATATTTTCATGGCGGCCAAGAATTACTCCAGACTTCCCGCGTCGATCCCCCCCCATTTCACCTTTGATCCGTCGCCTCACTTCAAAATACAGGCGCTGCTCCGGGCAGGCCTTGGTCATGTTTTTCAAGGTAATACAGCGCAAACTGATTGGCGGTAGAGCAGAGTTTCCGGGATTCCGATTTTGACTGTTGCTTTCCTCTTCGAATTACTACTCATCTGTGCCCAGAATATTTTTTCCGCCATTTGTTGATTGTGGTGCTTTTTTTGGTCGCCGTTGCATGGTGTTTCAAGTAGGGTGTCGACTTTTCAGCTTGTGGTGATGCGATGTTTTCTACTATTATTACAGTCTTTTGCTGAATTCTGATTTGACGGGTGCAGTCAGCTTCCGGTGACTTCATTCAATTTTACGCAATGGTTTTTTAATAAGTACGTATCAAATTGAGTAGGGAAGCGTTTATGAAAATACTATTGAATAGGCATTGTAGCTAAGAAGTATATGCAAGTAATGTAAGTACTCATGGGTGAGAATTCCTTAATTTTCGCGCAATTTTATTTATAGTAACGATAAAAACCATTTTTATACAAGAGGTTTTTATGCAAATCCAAAAAATAATCAGAGAATTTGATCAATTACATATTCATTTGAATAATGAAATATATCATTACAATGATGAATTGGAAGAATGCAGGATTCTTATTGTAGATGATTATGAAATCAATATTCTTGTTTTGATCGAGGCGCTTAAATCATACTCAAAAATTTCCGTTTCTCAAGACAGCAAGATAGCATTTGATTCTTTGTCGTACTCATTACCAGACATAGTACTTCTTGATTTGTTCATGCCTGACATGAATGGTTTTGAAATTTGCAAATATATAAAAAACAATGAGCATACTAGCGATATTCCAATTATTTTCATTACATCAGCACACGATCCTTTAAGCCTGAGTAAAGCTTTTGAACTTGGCGCTGTAGATTACATAAAAAAGCCTTTTGATACGATTGAGGTCAATGCTCGGCTGCGAACACACTTGAAGCTTAAAATTGCTGAGCGTAAATTGAAAGAGCATAATGCAAATCTTGAAATAAAAGTGGTTGAGAGAACAAAAAAACTTGAAGAAAAAAATATTGAGCTCAATGAAGTAAAGCGGGAGACGATTTTCAGATTATGTCTTGCTGCAGAAATGCGTGATGTAGACACTGGAAATCACATCAACCGCATTCAGGCATACACTGAAGTAATCGCTTTGAAATGCGGAATGTCGCGAGAAGAAGCCGAACAATTGAGTTTGGCAAGTTCAATGCACGATCTTGGAAAAATAGGCATTCCGGACCACATTCTACTCAAGCCGGGCGAGCTCACTTCTGAAGAATCTGAAATCATGAAGCAACATACCGTGATCGGCGCGAGGGCCTTGGCGGATGGAAAGTCTGATTTGTTGCGCGTGGCGCACAGGGTGGCCTTGTCGCATCACGAACGTTGGGATGGAAAGGGCTACCCACAGGGCTTGCGCGGTGTGAACATACCCATTGAAGCGCGGATTGTCGGACTTGTGGACGTCTTTGACGCCTTGATTTCACGAAGAGCATATAAACATGCATTTACTGTGGATGATGCGATCATGATCATCCTCAGCGAGAAAGGAAATCATTTCGATCCCAAGCTTGTAGACATATTTATCGCATCATTGAATGAAATAATGGCTATCAAGGACATGTTTTCTTATGAATGAATTTACTTTTGTTAAGTCATTTTTGTCGAAATCTGCAACATTTCTTGATGGATTGAATTGGGATTTAGTATCAATGCGTACCTCTTGCGGGAATCAAAGCATTAAAGAGGTCACTGCAAAAAGTCGTCATCCCCTTGAAGAAGGGGATCCATTCCTTTTTAACTGTTTGAAAAGAAGGGATTTTCGCCTTCGCGGGAGTGACACTCGGGTTCTTTTGCGACTTTTTGCAGTGTCGTCATTAAAGACGATGGTCGGTGAAGCGTGTGGATCAAAGAAGGCAGTGGGGCTGTAAATGCACGCCAGGATCGTTCCGGTCACTCCAGAGAAACGACGATGCAAGGGAGAAGTGAAATGAACTCGCAAAAAAATCGGCCGGGGCTTCAGCCTCAAGTTGGAGGAATCGTTGGCGAGAGCGGCTCGGAAGATCCTGCCGCACCAAAAACAGCATTGACCTCTCGGTCCGAGGCGAAGGGCAAGGCTGGCGCGGCTTATGGATTTGTGGGGGAGTTGCGTGATCTCGATTCCAAGGATCAGTTCGTGGCCAATAGTCTGCTGATTGCCGCCATACTCTTGTTTGTTGTCGTTGTTTCGTGGGCCGCGTACGCTCCGCTCGATGAAACGGTAAGGGGTTTTGGCAAAGTCATTCCGTCATCCGATATAAAGCGTGTCCAAAATTTCGAGGGAGGAATAGTCAAGGAAATACTGGTCCGTGAAGGGGAGCTGGTCTCAAAGGGACAACTGCTCATCCTGCTGAATCAGATTCAGATGGGATCCAGATTTCGGGAACAGCACTCGGGCTACCTTGATTCCATTCTCGCCATCGCCCGATTGGAGGCTGAGCTTAATGCGAGGGAGGACATGGATTTTCCCGAAGAGATCCTGAATCAAAAGCCGCATCTCGTCGAGAATCAGCGTCGGCTTTTGCGTTCGCGAAATGACAGTCGCCGGAGCGCGTTGAGCGTGCTTGAGTGTGAGCGTGAGCAACGCGTCCAGGAGCTCAAGGAGCTCAGGAGTCGGCTTGATTTTCAGCTGAAAACCCATGCTCTGCTCAAACAGGAAGTGGAGATGATTCGCGGCATGACAGCCAAAGGCGCGGCTTCGGACATGGATCTCTTGCGGGCGCAGCGCGAATTCTCCGATCTTTCCGGCCAGATTGCCGATACGCGTATAGCAATCCCCAAGGTGCTCGCGGCTGTCGAGGGGGCTAATCATCGCATCGAGGAGCAGAAGGGCAGACAACGCTCCGCCATACTGGATGAACTCACCGCGATTCGCACGCAAATGGAAGGCGTGAGAGAGACCTTGCCCGCGCTGGAAGACAAAATGGACCGCACGAGTGTCAGGTCTCCGGTGGACGGCACGGTCAAGCGGGTTTTTGTGAGCACGATCGGCGAAGCAGTCGGTGCCGGCAAGGAGATGCTTGAAATCGTGCCGAGAGAAGATTCTCTGTTGATAGAGGCAAAAGTTTCGCCGCGAGATATCGCGTTTCTTTATTCCGGTCAGGCCGCCGATGTAAAAATCACGGCGTACGATTTTTCGATCTTCGGCAGCATGCCGGGCATCGTGGAGCATATAAGCGCCGATGCCATCACGGACGAGCAGCAAAAACAGAGTTATTACCTCATCAAGGTAAGAACGCATAAAGCATCCTTGAAAGGACGTGCTGGCGAAGAACTCCCGATCATACCAGGTATGGTTGCGGAGGTGGACGTACTCACCGGAAAGAAGACCGTGTTGGAATATATTCTGAAACCTATCCTCAAAACTGCACAAAGCTCGTTACTGGAGAGGTGATGGGACGTACTTATTACGGAGAAAGGGCATGAAAAAAACGATTCTCTTGGTTGAAGACGACCTCCTGTTGCGCAAGGGATTGAAAACCATGATTGAGATGCGGGGCGGATTCAGTATCGAAGCGGATACGGGCAGTGGAAAGGAGGCGCTGAGGCTTTTTGGAATGGTCCACCCGGATATTGTTTTGCTCGACCTGCGACTTCCCGACATCCCCGGCACGGAGGTACTGCGGCAGTTGAAACAGGCGGCGCCGAAGGTTCCGGTTATCTTGCTGACCATTTGCGAAGAGAACGAACTGCTTTTTCAAGCTCTTGCCCTTGGCGCCAACGCCTATGTGCTCAAGGGGGCAGGGCCGGAAGAATTGTTCTTGGGGATTCATTATTCTCTTAAAAATGAGGTGTTTATAAGCCCAAAATTGGCCAAGATAATTGTCGATGATTATCTCTTGGTCAACCAACATCGCAAATCCCTTCCTCCTCTGCACAATCTTACGGCACGGGAAAAGCAGATAGTGAGGCTTATTATTGACGGTAAAAAGAGCAAGGAGATTGCCGATATTCTTTTCATCAGCATCAAGACCGTGAATAAACACAGATCAAATATTCTCGTGAAACTCGGAATTCACAATCTTTCCGAGCTTCGCCAAAGAAAACTTTATGTATTGGATACTATAATTGATGAGAGTCAGAAGAAAAAATTAAAAAACTAACGCAGAAGAAAGTATGAAAAAATTTTTTATTCGCATAAAAGATTGTTTGTTCATGAAAATTTCAAAATTCCTCGTTTCATATTTTTAATAGTGAGCGTGGGATTTTTTATTTGCATCGCAAGATTTTTCATTATCGCAAAAAAGTCGTCATCCCCTTGGAGAAGGGGATGACGACTTTTTAACTATTTGAAAAGAATGGATTTCGCGCCATTGTTCTACATGGCCCGCCTACCCATGCTGGGCATACGTTCGAGGGGATGGCTCTCAGGTTTTTTCGCTACTTTTTTGCAGCACGGTCTTGGTATGCCTTTTGTCGGGTCGTGTTTTTTGTGTCGGATTCAGGGCGGCTATGCTTCCGCGTAGGCTTTCAAGGCGAGCAGGCCCTTGCGAATTTCGTCCGCGCCTATGCCCGAATAGGCAAGGCGTACGAAGCGCTGTTTCTCCCCGGGCAGAGGGCGGCCGAAGTGCAGGCGCGTGCAGAGCGAGACGCCCGTTCTGACCAGGACGTCCTCGGCGAAGGCCGCATAGTCGGCGCCGAAGCCCTTGCGCGCCATGAGTTCCGTGACTTCGGGAAAGAGGTAGAAGGTCGCTTCGGGCCTGGGACAACTCACGCCGGGCATGGAGTTCAGCAAATCGACGGCAATGTCGCGCCGCTCCTTGAGGGTTTCAAGGATGGCTCTGGGACCGGACTGGTCGCCGGTCAGGCCTTCGAGGGCGCCGTGCTGGATGAAGTGGTTGGAGCAAGACTCGTCGTTGACGTTGAGCTTGGCGATGATGTCGATGACCGCCTTGGGCCCGATGGCGGCACCCAGGCGCCAGCCTGTCATGGCGAACTTCTTGGAGAAGGTGTAGAGGATGATGCTGCGTGCCTGCATGCCTGGAATGGCGGCCAGCGAGGAGCTTTTTCCGCCGTAGCGGATGTCGAAATAGGCCTCGTCCAGAAGGACTGACAGGTTGTGGCGCATGGCCAGATAGGCCAGTCGTTCGCGCTCCTGCGGCGTGCATTCGGCCCCGAGCGGGTTTTGCAGGTCGTTGATGATGATGGCCTTGGTTCGCGGCGTGACGAGGCTCTCCAGGTAATCGAGGTCGATATGGAAACCCGCGTCGTCACGTACGTAGCGGTAGGGCACCGCAACCCCTCCGTGGTATTCGATCTGGGACTCGTAGATGGGGTAGCCCGGGTTGGGGTAGAGGACCTCCTCGCCAGGATTCATGCAGGCCATGATGAATTTGCCGATGACGGGCTTGCCGCCGGGCTGGATGGCCACATTCTCCATGGAGTAGTCCACTCCCCTGGCCGCGCTCACATCCCCGGCCAGGGCGTCGCGCAGTTCCGGGATGCCGGGGCTCGGGCAATAGCCGGTCTTCCCGGCGCGCATGGCCCCGCAGGCGGCGTCCATGACGTTTTGGGGCGTCGGGATGTTCATGTCGCCCAGATGGAAGGGAAAGACCTCGTGGCCGGCGGCCTTGTGGGCGGCGGCGCGGGCGGCCACGGCAAAGGCCGTCTCGGTGCCGAGTCGTGCGATTCTGTCTGCGATGCGCATGGATGACCTCACTTGAGTTTGAAAATTGCTGATTCGATGAAACGCCAGGCAACCGGATAGTCCTCGGCGTGCATGAGCCGGGTGATCTCGTCTTCGATGCTGTCCAGCATGGTTCACACGGCATTGCTCAGGCGCGCATTGGCCTTGAAGGTGCGCCTGATGTCCCCGTGAGCAGGCGAAGTGTCCGATGTCAGATAATCGTTGTACCCGTATCGTCGGAGGTAATGGAGGAGCTTCACGTATTCAAGGTATTGTTTGGTGTCGCAGAAGCAATCCAAGTTCCCCCTGCCATTTTTATAATATTGGCAAAATCGCTGTCTTCTTCAATAAAAAGCGCATATTATTCTTTTAAAAATAAGTATTTACCCTGATTGTGGGTCGAGGATTTTCTCTGCACTGTCACGACGCAAACACGGGATGGAATCGTCTTTCCCGTCATGTCTATCAGGCCACACTGTGCGTCCGTGCGCGCAGGATTGGTGATGAGTCCTGTCATGACCGTCTATGCGTTGAAATCCAAGTTTCAGAATATGCTCCGCCCCGCCTGCCGATTTCTGGCGGATAATGGTGTTACGGCAAATCAGGTCACTGTCTCGGCCACGATCTTGTCTGCTGCGGCGGGCAGTCTTGTCTGGCTTTCCGCCGGGGCAAGATGGACCCTTGCGGTCTTGCCGTGCGCTTTGTTCGTGCGGATGGCTTTCAATGCGCTGGATGGGATGCTGGCGCGGGAGCACGGAATGCGGTCCGATGTGGGCGCCATGCTGAACGAATTGGGCGACGTGGTCTCCGACGCGGCGCTGTATCTGCCCCTGACTGTGGTGCCGGGATGCTCCGCGCCGTTGGTCGTGATGGCTGTGGTGCTGGGGACGCTCAGCGAGATGGTCGGGATTCTCGGTGTCCAGTTTGGGGGCGGTCGGCGATATGACGGCCCCATGGGCAAGAGTGATCGTGCCGCGGCCTTTGGCCTGCTCTCGCTGGCCTTTGCGAGCGGGGCGCCGCGAGAGACCTGGCCTCATGCTGTTATGATCGGGATTGTCATGCTGCTGGTCGTCACGATTTTCCGGAGGGCCGGGAAGGCTTTGCAGGGAGGAGCGGCATGATCGCGCTTCACGCGTTGCCGCCTTCCAGACTCTTCATGATCTCCACACTTGCCGTCCTGGCCGTGGTCACCCTTGGTGTGGCCCTGAAGGAGGTACATCGCTCCGGCCAAGACAGGCAACGCAGCGAAGTGCTGGTGCGCACGAGAACATGGTGGCTCATCGTGCTTCCGCTGTTCGGAACCCTGTCCGCCTCACGGGGTGCCGCGATCAGCTTTTTCTGCATCGTGTTCTATCTGGCATTCAAAGAGTACCTCACGTTCATTCCTACCAGAAGGGCCGACCACAGAGTCCTGTTCTGGGCTTACCTCGCCATACCGATCCAGTATTATTTTGCCTATATCTCTTGGTACGGGATGTTTATAATCTTCATTCCGGTCTACTGCTTCCTGCTGCTCCCCGTCAGGATGTTGCTACGCGGGGATACGCAAGGGTTTCTCAAGGCCGTGGGAACGCTGCATTGGGGCCTCATGACCACGGTGTTCAGTCTGAGCCATGCGGCCTTTCTGCTTACCCTTCGCGGCGAGGATGTGGAGGGCGACTACGGAGTCAGTCTGGTTCTGCTCCTCGTCATTCTGACGGAAGCCAATGATATCGCTCAGTTCTGCTGGGGCAAGGGGTTTGGTCACGCCAAGGTGGTGCCTTCGGTCAGTCCGAACAAAACATGGGCGGGTCTGGCCGGCGGAGTGGCCACCACGGCCCTGCTGGCGGGCCTGGTCGGACCATATCTCACCCCAATGACCGTATCGCAGGCGCTGCTGGCGGGGGTGCTGATCGGCATTTCCGGTTTTTTCGGGGACATCTGCGTCTCGGCGATCAAGCGCGACATCGGCATAAAAGACACGGGGAACATGTTGCCCGGTCATGGCGGCATTCTGGACCGGGTGGACAGCCTGACGTTCACGGCCCCGGTCTTCTTCCATTTCATCTACTACACGTATCACTGAGACATGAAAGGCATTCTCAGATTGCTTTGGTTCACCCTGTTCGCCAGGCCCCTGATTTTTTTGATCATGGGGGTGAACGTCAGAAACCGCCAGGGCCTCGGCACAACTTCTCCGTCCATCGTGGTCGCAAATCACAACAGCCACCTCGACGCTCTGGTCCTCATGTCGATGTTCCCCCTGTCCAGTCTGAGAAAAGTGCGTCCGGTGGCCGCGCAGGACTATTTCCTGAGAAACAGGTGGCTGGCTTGGTTCGCCCTGAACGTCATCGGCATCATTCCCTTCATGCGCTTGGCCGAGGGGCGCAGGGATGATCCCCTTGCCGCCTGCTCAGCGGCGCTGACAGGCGGGGAGACTCTTATTTTCTTTCCCGAGGGCAGCAGGGGGGAGCCGGAGCGCATGGGCGAATTCAGGACCGGGATTGCGCACCTGGCCAGACGGCACCCGAATACACCTGTAATCCCCGTCTTTCTGCAGGGGATCGGTAAATCACTGCCCAGGGGCGAATGGGTTCTGGTTCCTGTCATTTGTGACGTTGTCGTCGGAGCCGCGTTGCATTGGGACGGGTGTCGCAAGAGTTTCATGAAACGTCTCGCGGACAGCTTCGAAAGGTTGGCGTCGACAGTGAGCCGCCATGGTGTCGACTGAGGCCTGGCCGGTAGCGGGCACAACAGATTCGGGAGGAGCATTATGGAATGGATCGAATCCGAAGGAACATTCTCCAGCTGGGATGGCGCTAAGTTGTTCTATCGCAGCTGGCGTTCGTCAGAGACGACTGACAGGGCGCTGATCTTCCTGCATCGCGGCCATGAGCACTCCGGGCGTCTGGCCCGTGCGGTGCAGGAACTGGGGCTGGGCGATTTCAGCGCCTTTTGCTGGGACTTACGGGGGCATGGCCGATCACCGGGAGACCGGGGACACGCAGAGAACTACTACGATTTGGTCAGAGACTTGGATGCGTTTGTCCGTTTCGTTTGTGTCGAACATGGCATTTCGGCCGAAAATATCGTCATCGCGGCCAACAGCGTGGGCGCGGTCACGGCCTGTGCCTGGGTGCACGACTTCGCGCCGCGAATTCGGGCCCTGGTCCTGCTCGCCCCAGCTTTCCGCATCAGGCTATATGTCCCCATGGCCATGCCGCTGCTGCGCATGCTTCTCAAATTTAAGGAGAAGGCCTTTGTCAGCAGCTACGTGAGCGCGGCCATGCTGACTCACGACTCCGAGCAGCGGCGTCTCTATCGAACAGACCCTCTGATCACGCGTCGCATCTCCGTCAATGTCCTTGTGGAGATGCACGACACGGCCGGTCGGATCATGGACGATGCCGCCGCCATCACCACGCCGACGCTGATTCTCGCGGCGGGGTCGGACTGCGTCGTCGAAGCCGAGGCCCAGAGAAAATTCTACAGAAATCTCGGGGCGACCCGGAAGGAAATGCACGAGTATCCCGGCTTCCATCATGCCCTGCTTCACGAGGCGGGCCGGGATTGCATCATGGAGGATATCCGCGAGTTCGTCATCCGGTCCTTCACGGAGGATGTGGACCGCTCGCTTCTGCTGAACGCACACAAGGGTGGCGCCATGCGCGTGGAGTATGACCTGCTCCGGCAGTCCACGTCAGCTCTAAGGACAGCGTTCTTTTCTATGCAAAAATATGCGTTGCGGGCGCTGGGCAGGCTGAGCCGCGGAATCGCGATCGGTCTGGAGACCGGTTTCGATTCGGGGAGAAGTCTTGATTACGTGTATGAAGACAGCGCCCGTGGCCTCGGCCGCATAGGCCGGGCCATCGACCGCGCCTACCTCGACGCCATCGGCTGGAAAGGCATCCGCATGCGCCGCCGCCATCTGGAAAAACAGCTTCACGTAGTGATGGACAATCTTGAAGCCGCTGCGTCCCAGGTCACGCTTTTGGATGTTGCAACAGGCTGCGGCCGCTATGTCCTGAGCGTCCTCAAGGCGCGGAAGGGCGAAGTCGATGCGACTTTGCGGGATTGGGACGACGGAAATTTGGAGCAGGGCCGGGCGCTGGCTTCAAGCCTCGGTCTCGGTCGCACGCATTTTGAACGGGCCGACGCCTTTGATCCAGAGTCGATCCGGGCGGTCAGTCCGCGTCCCAATGTTGTCATCGTGTCCGGCCTTTACGAATTGTTTCCTGACAATGACCTGGTTCTCGCTTCCCTTACGGCCATCGGCGAGGTGACCGAGCCGGGCGGGTACCTCATCTATACGGGGCAGCCCTGGCATCCACAGCTCGAGGTCATCGCCAGGGTCCTGCCCAATCGTGACGGCGCGTCATGGATCATGCGCCGCCGTTCCCAGGCGGAACTGGACGAGATGGTCAGGTCGGCCGGATTCGAGAAAATCGGTATGGAGATCGACCCATGGGGAATATTCACCGTCTCGACGGCGCGTCGCGCCAGGGACTGACAGAGGCGGCCCTCGTCGCCGCATTCACGTCTGTGCTGTTCATCACGGTGTACGGAGGCTGTTCATGGCTGACTTCGCTGCGCGGCGATGTCGGGTCCGTGGTCTTGGCGTGGGAGCGGATGATTCCTTTCGTGCCCCTCATGATCATTCCGTACATGTCCATAGACCTGTTTTTCGTCATGGCGCCCTTTGTCTGCAAGAGATCTGACGAACGCCGGATGTTCGCCAGGCGCATCAGTTTCGCCATTCTGATCGCGGGTCTGTTTTTTTTGTGCTTCCCGCTGCGGTTCGCCTTCGAACGCCCGGTACCTGACGGATGGCTTGGAACGATCTTCAGCTTTTTGCACGCGTTCGACCGTCCGTACAACATGTTTCCTTCGCTGCATATCGCGTTGCAAGGCATTCTCGCCGAAGTGTACGCAGCCGCCACCACAAGGTTGCTGCGATTGGCCCTGCTCGCATGGTTCGGTCTGGTCGGATTTTCGACCGTTCTCACCTGGCAGCATCATGTCGTCGATGTCATCGGCGGCTTCGTTCTGGCCGTATTCTGCTGTTACCTTTTTTCGCGTGGTCCGAGGGAACATGGAACCGCGAATTATCGTGTAGCGCATCTCTACGGTATTGGCGCGGTCTTGTTCGGCCTGGCAGCGGCAGCAACGGGACATCTGCTTCCGGCGTGGCCAGCCGCGGCAATGCTTCTGGTCTGCAGCGCATACTGCGGGCTTTTTCCCAACGTGTATCGCAAGCACGGCGGTCGTTTGCAGCTGTGCTCCCGCATCCTGCTGGCTCCCGTCATTCTCGGCCATTTCGTGTCGCTGGTGTATTACTCCCGTCGGTCCGGTCCATGGAACGAAATACTTCCCGGTCTCTGGATGGGCCGAAGACTGTCTGATGCGCAGGCGCGTCAGGCAATCGGCCTGGGCGTTACCGCAGTTTTGGATCTGACGTCGGAATTCTCCGAGGCTCCGTCCTTTCGGGCCGCACGCTATCTGAATGTGCCCATCCTCGACCTGACCGCCCCGACCAGCGCCCAGTTCGCCGAAGCCGTCTCGTTCATCAAAAACGAAATGGAGCGCGGAACGGTCTATGTGCACTGCAAGGTCGGATATTCGCGCAGCGCTGCGATCATCGGCGGTTATCTCATCGAAAAGGGAGACTGCGGGGATGCCCGTGATGCGGTTGCTCTGTTGCGCGGGAAGAGGCCTGGTCTGGTGGTGCGTGACGAAGTCGTGTCTTTTCTGCAAACGTGTACGGTTCTGGACTGATGTCCGTCAGGCGGAAATGAAAGGAATCCTCGTAATCATCCTGTGTATCATCGCTGCCGGTTTCGCGATCCCGGAAAGGATCGTGGTCCCGGTGGTCGGGGCGACACCCGGCGACTGGAACCGGAAATCCTTCTGGCATGAGTCGTGGGGCCTGTCCGGGGTCCACAAGGGCATCGACATCTTCGGCCGCCTGGGGACAGTCGTGACGAGCGCCACGGCGGGTATTGTGCTTTTTGTCGGGAGCATCGACCGGGGCGGCAACGTGGCCGTGGTGCTGGGGCCGAAATGGCGTCTGCATTATTACGCCCACCTGGACTCCCTCACGACGTCCGCGTTTCGTCTTGTCCCGCCCGGCGGCGAGTTGGGGACACTCGGCGATACCGGCAACGCACGCGGCACGCCGCTCCATCTGCACTACTCCGTGCTACGCATTTTTCCCGTCCCGTGGGACATCGACGATTCGACGCAGGGTTGCTGGAAGGCGTTTTACCTCGACCCTGATCCGTATCTCTGCGGCACACCATGATTTTTTCACTTAACGTCCTGCAGTAGTTGAATGTCGAAGTCCATTCCGACGTAACCGAGAACGAGGATAACGGTAATGAAAAGCCTGAGAAAAATGTGCGGATTCGCTCCTTACATCCTGGTGGTGCTCCTCAACGCGATCACCGATCTGGGGCACAAAATCGTTGTTCAGAACACGGTCTTCAAGACCTTTTCGGGAACTGAACAGATCGCACTGACCGCCACAGTGAACGCCCTCCTGCTATTGCCGTTCATTCTTCTTTTCACTCCGGCCGCCTGCATCGCCGACAGGTTCTCCAAGAGCCGGGTCATCAGGATCTCTGCGGCCGCTGCGATCCCTCTGGCAGTGCTGATCGTGATCTTTTACCATGCGGGGCTGTTCTGGCCCGCTTTTCTCATGACATTCTTGTTGGCCGTGCAGAGCGCCTTCTATTCTCCAGCCAAGTATGGCTATATCAAGGAAATGACAGGGCAGGAGGGCCTTGCACAGGCCAATGCCGCCGTGCAGGCGGTCACCATAGTGGCCATCCTCCTTGGCGCAGTGATTTTTTCCATGTTTTTCGAGGCGTTTTTGCCGGAAACCATGCCGGACAGTCCGCATGAAATTCTCAAGGCCATCGCTCCGTGCGGTTATATTCTGGTGGCCGGAACCGTCCTGGAAACCATCCTCGCCTTCCGGTTGCCGGAAATCCGTCCTGGAGACCGAGAGGTCGTGATCGACAGCATGAAATACCTCCGGGGAGGGTATCTGCGGGACAACGTGAAGTTGCTCAGGGAAAAGCAGGTCATCTGGCTCTCTATCGTCGGGCTGACCATTTTCTGGTCCGTGAATCAGGTCCTTCTTGCGACCTTTGGGGCTTATCTCAAGGATGTCGCCGGGGAAACGAACACGGTCGTGACCCAAGGCATGCTGGCTCTTGGCGGCCTGGGCATCGTCGTTGGTTCCGTAATGGCGGGCAAGGTGTCGCGCAATTTCATCGAGACCGGCACCATCCCCCTGGGAGCCATGGGCATGACCGTGTGCCTCTTCCTGTTGCCGAACATCGAGAGTCGGGCACTGCTCAGCACGCTCCTTTTCGGTTACGGCGTCTGCGGGGGGCTTCTGGTTGTGCCGCTCAATGCCCTGATCCAATTCTCGGCCCGGGACCGGGAAATGGGGAAAATTCTGGCCGGAAACAATTTTCTCCAGAATATCGGCATGCTGGCCTTTCTGGGGCTGACCCTTGCCATGTCGCTCGCAGGCATTGGCAGCGTGCCTCTTTTCTATATTCTCGCAGCAGTCGCCCTGGCCGGCACTATATATACGCTCGGAAAGCTGCCCCAGTCCCTGATGCGGTACCTGCTCTACATTCTGTTCTCCCAGCGTTACAGGCTGTCGGTGGTCGGACTCAACAGCCTGCCGGCAGACGGCGGGGTGCTGCTGCTGGGGAATCATGTCAGCTGGATCGACTGGGCGGTGCTGCATCTGGCCGTCCCGCGCCGTTTGCGTTTCGTCATGGAGCGCTCCATCTATGAGCGCTGGTACCTGAAGTGGTTTCTCAGGCGCCTGGGCATGATTCCCATTTCCTCGCGGGGCAGCAAACAAGCCCTGCGGGATGTGGCGGCGGCCCTCAAGGCTGGTGACTGCGTGGTTATCTTCCCCGAAGGCGCCATCAGTCGCAACGGACAACTCGGCGAGTTCAAACGCGGTTTCGAGATTCCGGCCCGCGAGTCGGGCTGTGTGATCGTCCCCTTCTATCTGCGCGGTCTCTGGGGCAGCCTGTTTTCCTTCGCCGGTCCGCGACTGCGGGAGACGTCACGCATCCGCGGCATCCGTGACGTGACGGTCTGCTTCGGGCCACCGATGGCCGCAGCGAGCTCGGCTTCGGAAGTCAAGAAAATCGTTTCCAGGCTGTCCATCGCGGCCTGGAAGGAGTATTCTCAAACTTTCGATCCCCTGCACATGGCCTGGCTCAAGACAGCCAAGCGGTATCCGGGGCGGCGCGCAGTGGCCGACTCGACGGGGAGCGATATGTCCCAGCGCATGCTTCTGTCCACGTGCATTATCGCCTCCCGCATGCTGAGAAAAAGGACCGTCGGCCAGAAGAACGTGGGTGTGCTCCTGCCGGCCAGCGTCGGAGGGGTCATCGCCAACATGTCCCTGCTTATGCTCGGCAAGACAGTGGTAAACCTCAACTACACCACGGGGCCGGACACCCTGTCGGGGATTCTCGAGCGGGCGCATATCGGGACCATCGTGACTTCCGAGGCGTTTCTCTCCAGACTCCGGGGCAGGGGGATCGACCTGGGCGGGATTCTGCAGGACCGGGAGGTGTTTTTCATGGAAACGCTGCGCTCGGGCATCGGCAAGGGCGCTTTTATCGCTACCATGATCGCGTCTCAGGTTCTCCCCGCCTTTGCCCTGCGGCTTCTCTTTTTTCATCGGGTTTGCCTGGAGGATACTGCGGCCATTCTCTTCAGCAGCGGTTCCGAAGGATCACCCAAGGGAGTCATGCTCACTCACGAGAACATCATGGGCAACATCAAGCAGGTGGCCAGCCTGTTCAACGCCCGGGATCATGATGTCTTCCTTGGGACGCTGCCGCTCTTTCACGCTTTTGGCCTCACGGTGACCACATTCATGCCGCTGATTGAAGGCATACCCGTGGTCTGCCATCCCGACCCCACGGACGCCTACAGGATCGGATGCCTTGCCGCCGAACATCAGGCGACGTTCCTCTGCGCCACCCCTACATTTCTTGGCCTCTACGCCCGCAATCAGAAACTGCACCGTCTCATGTTCTCCTCTCTGCGTCTGGTTGTCGCCGGTGCGGAGCGGCTCAGCGACGAGACACGCCGGGCCTTCAAGGAAAAGTTCGGGTTGGAGATTCACGAAGGCTACGGCACCACGGAGACCACTCCGGTGGCCAGTGTAAATACCGTGGACGTGCTCAACACCAATGGGTTCTCGGTGCAGGTGGGCTCGAAGCCGGGGACGGTGGGCCTGCCATTGCCTGGAAGCGCCTTGCGCGTGGTGGACCCGGAAACCCTTGAGGATCTGCCCGCAGGGGAAGCCGGCCTGATCCTCATCGGCGGCACTCAGATCATGAAGGGATATCTTGATGACGAGGCCCGGACAAGGGGCGCCATTATCGAACAGGACGGCATCCGTTGGTACAAGAGCGGCGACAAGGGCCGTATCGATGAGGACGGCTTTCTTGTAATTCTGGACCGTTATTCGCGCTTCGCAAAAATCGGCGGAGAGATGGTCAGCCTGGCAGCAGTGGAGGACGCGTTGCTTCGCGCCGCCCTTGCGGGTGCCGAGTGTGTGGCCGTAGCCGTGCGCGACGCGAAAAAAGGGGAACGAATTGTGGCCCTGGTCAGTGGAATGAATGAGCCTGCGGTCCTCAGGAAAACCATGATCGAAGGCGGGACGAATCCGATCTTTGTCCCTGACAAATTTTATGCCGTTGAGGAAATCCCGAAGCTCGGGACCGGCAAGAAGGATCTTGCAGGCGCCAAAGCAATGGCGCTTGAATTTGCGACTGCGTAAGGGAGGGTAAAGTCGTCGTTTTTTATCCGACTCTTATTGTTAAGCAATTTTCAAGTTGTTCGATTTTGTGAAGATGTGTTGGCGGAGCGCTTAGGTCTTCTTCTGGCCTTCTTGAGGATGCGAGGTATATTTGTCCAATTATCGCATTGCTTCCATGGTTCTTCATTTCATATGAAGCGGATGAAGAGTGTCCACGGAAGCTTTAGAGTAGTCCTGTCAGCCAGTACAGCGTGGGCAGTACTACGATCAGGGCCAGGGTGGAGGCGAACCAGCAGGCGTTGGCCAAGTCGATGTCCAGGTCGTAGATGGATGGCGGGATGAGGGCTGTGAAGGCCACGGGCATGGAAGACAGGATGAGCACGACTTTGAGGGGCGCGCCGCCCATGATGCTTCCAAATCCTAGGGCTGCCGCGGCTCCCGTGGCCAGAATGGGCATGCACACGAACTTGATGCCTATGATGACCGCGCACTCTCGCAAATACTTGTTCAGGCGTGTGAAGCGCATGGCAAGGCCGATGGAGAAAAGCATCATGAGCGATCCTGTCGGCACGAGGATGCTGTTGAGCAGCGGGAAGAAGGAGGGGCGCTCAAGGCCGGAAAGGTTGAGGATTCCCCCGAGCAGCATGGAGGACAGGGCCACGATGATGAACGGGTCGGTCACGACGCGCCGCAGACCCGCCATGGCCCCGCCGCCCTGCCTCCCGCCCTCGGCATAGGCCCGGGCCAGGGGGAAGCCGAAGGAGAAATAGACGATCTCCTCGAAGAGCTTGTAGGCCGGGACCAGGGCGAAGGCCGCTTCGCCCAGAAAGGTGTGGCAGACCATGGCCCCGACGGCACCGATGTTGGTGAACGATCCGCAGCAGTAGAAGGCCCCGGTCTGGCGCGCGCTCAGGCCCAGGGGCCTGGCCGCGGCCAAGGCCAGGAAGCCGCCGAGCAGGAACACCGAGGCCCCCACGAAGGGCATGGCCACGAGTTCCACGTCCCCCAGGGACAGGTTCCAGATGGCCCCGCAGTAGGTCAGGGGCAAAACCCATAGCAGCGCCGCCTTCTGCAGGCCCACGCGCAGTCGCGGCATGTCGACGGGCAGATGCAGTCGGCCTGCGTCCACGGCCATGCGCACGAGCCAGCCCAGGCCCAGGCCGGTGACGATGACGGTCAGGGAGAAGAGAACTTTGTCCATGTCGTGTGCTTGCGTCAGCCGCGTTTACTTCCGCGGAAGGCTACGTCAAAGGCCGTCTCGGTGCCGAGTCGTGCGATTCTGTCTGCGATGCGCATGTCGTCAACTCACTTCAGTTTGATGATTTCAGCTTCCAATTCGTCCAGCGCCGAGCGGTGAAACGCCGTTACCCTCTGCCTCTTGATCTGCCCCGGGTCGGCTGCGAAGGCCGCGAATCGGGCCTGCCGCTTCTAGAATTTCCGCCACGCCTGCTCGCACCCGGGTCTTCCGATCTTTCATTGCGTCTGCCGCGTCCTTTCGACTCCGGCTTTGAATCAGCGCCGGATTTGCCACGGGCGTCCGGCTTGTCGCTTCTTCTGCCACGCGCACTCGATTCGGGCTTTGCGCCGGTGCCGGATCCACCTTTGGCGTCGGGTTTCTCATTCCTTGCGCCGCGCGGCTTTGATTTGGAGCCCGAATCCTTGTCGGAGTCCGACTTTTTGGAGCTTCCGGACTTCACGCGCAGCTTGGCGTCCGACTTCTTGGTCACCAGTGCCTTGATTTCCCTCGGAGCGTTCCGTTCGCTCTTCATGTTGCCGGGCCGGTAGAGCACGAAATCGGGAAGATCACTGTCTTCCGTGAATCCCTTGACCGCTTCCACGGGGATCTTGTTGCGCAACAGGTTCTCGATGGCCAGCAGGAGGTTATGTTCCTCGGGGCTGACCAGGGACACGGCGATGCCGCTGACACCGGCGCGGCCTGTGCGGCCGATGCGGTGCACGTAATCCTCGGGAGAGTTCGGAATATCGTAATTGACCACGAAGGGCAGGTTGCTGATGTCGAGCCCGCGCGCCGCCACGTCCGTGGCCACGAGGATGTGGATCTTGCCGTCCTTGAACTCTTCGAGGGTGCGTTTCCTGAGCGACTGGCTCTTGCTTCCGTGCAGGGCCGCGACACTGATCCCGTGCGCGGCCAGTTTGTCGGTCAGCCTGTTGGCCCAGGTCCGGGTGCGGGCGAAGACCAGGATGCGGTCCTGGTTCTGTTTTTCGATGAGGTGCAACAGCAAGGGGAGCTTGTTGTCCTTGTTCACCATGTGCACCTTCTGCACGACCGCTTCGGCTGCGGCAGTGTCGGGCGTGACCTCTATGTACTCAGGCTTGTTCAGCATCCGCGCGGCCAGCGCCTTGATTTGCGGCGTGTAGGTGGCCGAGAAGAGCATGGTCCTGCGATCCTTGGGCAGAAGGTCCAAGATGGTGTTGATCTCGCCGCTGAATCCGAGGTCAAGCATCCTGTCGGCTTCGTCAAAGACCAGAAATTCGATGGCTGCGAGGTTGAGATGCTCCTGGGTTGCAAGGTCGATCAGACGCCCTGGGGTGGCCACCAGGATGTCGATGCCGCGTTCCAGTCGCGCGATTTGGGGTTCGATGCGCACTCCGCCAAAGGCCACGGTGCAGCGCAGGGAGACCTTGCGCGCATAGGCCTTGATGCTCTCGCCGACCTGCAAGGCCAGTTCCCGCGTGGGGGTGAGGATCAGGGCGCGGGGGTGATGGCCGTTGCCGCGCGTCTGGCCCAGAATCTGGACGATGGGCAGGCCGAAGGCATCTGTCTTGCCCGTTCCGGTCTGCGCGCGGGCCAGGATGTCCCGCCCGGAGATGATCACGGGTATGGCCTGGGCCTGAATGGCGGTGGGGGCTTCATAGCCCTTGTTCTTGACAGCTTTCAGAAGTTCGACCCGCAGGCCAAGTTGATCAAATGACATAATATTCCTTCAACGGTGGGTGATGAAAAAAGTGTGTGGGCGAACCGGGGTGTCCGGAGATTGGATTAAGTCCGAAAAATGGGATGCGGATTTGAATGCGTTCGCAAGCCATTCTCTAGTCAGTTCCGGCGAGAGTGTCCACTCTGCAAGGAAATGGTAAGCGGAGCGATTTGGCAGGTCTTGAATTTCAGTAATTCCGAACCTTATGAATATATTGCCGCACGAATGCCGACGTGCTATTTGAAAATAAATTTCCACTATGGCTGCTCCGATTTCCTCACGCCCCAATAGTGGCACGAAATCTGGAGCCTTTGAATGAACGCGATCTATTATACCCGGGAGTGGATCATGGGCGACAAGGGCGGAAAAAAAGACAAAAACAAGATGCAAAAGCAGAAAGAAAGCAAAAGCGCGGAAAAGAAAAAGGAAAAACAGGATAAACAGGTTAAAAAAGTTTAATACTGTTTTAATTCCCTTTTTTTTATTTTCTCATTCATTTAATGGTGTTGGTGAAGATTTATGCGCATTGTTACGCAATGAAGGGGAGCACTCTCCCCTTCATTGTCGTGAATACTCATTTTAAACACTCGACTCGATTTCTTCCCAAATTTTTTGCGTCATACAATGCCTGATCCGCGCAAATCATCAAATCGGACACCGTTTCCGCTTTCAGACGAAGTTCCGCGACTCCAATGCTGGTCTTTATGTGCACGGGCCGACCATCCTTTGCGAAGACTTCCATTTTCCCACTCGGTCACAAATGCTTTCGGTAATCGTGCAAGCCACTTCCATGTCAGTTGAGGCGTGTTTTTACATCTTCGCTGCCCGATCAGGATTTTTTGACTTTTTTGTTAAATAACGGTTCGTTATATTTCAAAAAAAGTAAATCGAGCATCAGTCCGTCGAGTGCGTGCGGGCCATTTCCACGAGGCGGCCCAGATCGACGTCCGCCCCAAGCACTCCGCGAAGGGTGCCCGATGCGTCGAGGATGGGAGCGGAAACCGTGAGGCAGTAGGCGTCGGTGGCGGCGGAACGGTAGAAGTCCGAGACATAGGTTTTGCGCTGTTCGGCAGGGTGGCGGAACCAGGGCCGCTGTGACCAGTCCTTGCCAAGGCCGGTGTCGCCGTAGATTGTGGCCACCTGGCCCACATTGTCCACGATTTGTCTGCCCTTGGCGTCGGTTACGTACAGCAACTCGAAAAGCCCTTGGCTCATGGCGTTGCGCAGGGCGGTTTCCACTGGGCGGCGCTCCATGGCGCTGATGCCGGTGGCATGTACCAGGACTTCAACGGCCCGCCGGGCCCGTTCGTGGGCGGCGAAACGCAGCCTGCCCACGGCTGCAAGCTGGCTCTCGGAAGTTTCGCTGACCTGCCGGGCATGGATGGCCAGGGTTTCGGCCTCGCGGGCCTGGGAGGCGCTGCCGTCCTGCAGCGCGGCAAGGCTGTCCTTCACGGCAGCTACGTCCCTCACGATATTCTGGCTTTCGCCGCGTAGGTTCACGGCCAGCGCCCCGCCTTCCTCCACGCATGGCCGAGCCACCCGCGCATCCTCCAGGCAGGCGTCCATGGACGCCTGCATCCGTCCCACAAAGTCTTCCACCCGGCGCACAGCCTCGACCATGGAGGCGACATTCCGGCCGATTTCGTCGTTCTGGTCGTCGACACGAGTGGTAGCGTCCACGGTCTGGTGGGAGAGGGTGCGGATTTCGTTGGCGATGACGCCGAATCCTTTCCCCGCAGCTCCGGCATGGGCAGCCTCGATGGTGGCGTTGAGGGCGAGCATGTTGGTGTTGGCGGCAATGTCGCGGATGGCGTGGGCAATGGAGCCGATGCCCTTGATGCGCGTCTCCACCGTGGCCACGAAGCCGAGCAGTTCTGCCATGGCGCCGGAGAGTTCTTTGGCGCGCATCTCGACTTCGCCCAGGCGGGATTCCAGGCGTGCCATGTGTTCTATGGCGGCCTGCGCCATCTCGGCCTGACGCGACGCGTGACTGTTCATGGCGTCGGCGCGGTCTGCCACTGCGGCGGTATGTGTCCCGATTACGGCCACCTGCCTGAGCCCATCCTCGGTGGTGGCATTGACCCGCGTCCCCAAAGCGTCGAGGGGGCTGGCCAGCCGCTGCAGAGCAATGGCCCCTGCAACGGCGTCAAGCAACGCGGCATCGGTGCGTGTGTCCGCGCCGGGGGGTGTGCTTGCGGGTGAAGAAACGTTCTTATTCTGTTTGCTTATCCAAAATTGTAAGAATTGCATGGTGTTGCCTCCTGGAGAACGGAGGAAAGCAAGTGCTGTGCCGGGAAAATGGGGGGGCGAACTGGGATTTGCAATCTTCAGGGCAAAAAAAAGGGTGGTATCAAAAAAAACAGATCAAGCCTTGTGCTGGTCTTGCTTTGATACCACCCTGGCCATGCAAGCAGGCAGGACATCGGAGGTCACGTATCGGAATTTCCGTCACGGCCTCGCATTCGTGACGTCAGCCCTGTTTTTTCCAGACGCGGTCCTCCGGAAACAGGTGAACGCCGGTCGCTATCTCCAGAGGTTTTGCAAGCCAGTCCTGCGTGGTTTCAACCCAGCGTACAAAGTGGGGAGTTGCCTTGTGTTCTTCGAAGGCTTCAGCACTTTTATAGACTTCATAGAGGTGGAGAAGGTTCTCGTCATCATGATCTTGAACGATATTGAAAAGAAGGCAATCCGGTTCATTGTTTACTGAACCACGCCCATCAGCGAGCATTTCGTCAATAAACATCTTTTTGTGCTCAGGCTTGATGTGAACTTTTACGATAACGGCGAACATGCATCTCTCCTTTTGCTGTGTCAAAATGTCACATATGTTTTGTGGTATAAGATAATCTGAAGAAGAATACACGAAATGAATAGGTTACGGCAAGTATTTCGCGCTGAAAAATTGAATCGTCTTGCATTTTTAAAGTTTGGATTGCCGCTCATGAACCGTAAATCTCTGTGCGAACGTACTGCTTGATCACTGACATGGCGGTTCAGGAAGATGAGGTCGGCCGGGGGCCGGACGACCTCAAGCAGCCGCAGACGGTTCGTTTGCGTCCCTGCTTCTTGGCTTGGTAGAGTGCCGTATTCGCATGTTAATGTTGCCTTCGATATCAATCGAACACTTCCTTGAGCCAGCCCAGGCAGAGATTGTGGATGGTGTTTATGGTCGCCTGGATGGCCGCCTTGTCGAAGAACGCTGAATGCTCGCTGGTTGTGGGGCAGCCCGTGGCGATCAGGAGTTGCCGTGCTTCATTCCAGATCGGGAGCAAGTGAATTGTCTTGCCCCAAGCGTTGCAGTCCGGATCGAGGCCGATTGCGGAACTGCGCGGCACCGTGCCGTCGCCAAGGTTGCTGATATCCTTGTCCGACATGCCCGGCCCTTTCTTGCCGAAGCGCGTCATGCTCAAGAGAAAAAGTCTTTGCCCTTCCCTTATGCCCCGGTCCAGCTCCGTGAAGGGAGTATCCCAAGGTACGACATCTCCCGTGGTTCCGTCGGGATTGAGCCAGCGTACCTCGGTGTAGTTGCCCTGACTGCGTTTCGGGATCTCCTTTATATGCTTCAGGGCGTAATATTCGTGACTGCGATCCCTGTCTCCGCGCATGGCGTCGGGACGGCGTTTCACGGTCAGAGTCACTTCCCTGGCTTGCCAGCTTATCTCCGTGCAGGTGTCGTTTCCGCCGCTGCTGAAGAACTGCATGGTGCGCGGGTGGCAGTACTCGCCGATTTCAGCGTGGAAATCGCGGGCCAGGTAAAGTCTGTTCCGGAATGTCCTGGCCAAAGCCGTCGATACGGGATCAGCGTCGGTTTCCTTGCCGTAGAAGATGTTGTCCAAGGCCGTGTGTTCAAGCGGCTGAGGCTGGAACCAGTCACCATGAATCATGCCCCAGAACTCCCGGTGGCTGCATTTGGCGTAGATTTCCTCGTAGGGGTCGGCCTTGGGGTAGGATTCGTGAGTATCCGGAGATTCGAAGCTCTGGATGTGCAGCCATTGCTTTTTGCCGTCGTTGGTCCGGTAATGCTGGCTGGGCAGGAGTTGCAGGGCGCTTTCGGCGTGGGGGAAGATGGCGGTGATGGACGGCCCGTCCGGTCCGAGGACTTTGGCACCAAGCATCCCGAAGATGTTGAAGAAGCCGTCCACCTCCTGCCCGGCAATCATGCGCCGATAGGCCACGGGCGCGCCATCGGCGGGCTGCGCGCCATGAATGACCCCGAGCACCTTGGCTGCGGCTTTTTTTCCGCCTTTGCCGCCAAGGGCGTAGCGGGCCACCAGCCCGCCCATGGAGTGGGTGACGAGGATGACTTTTTTGGCCTTGATGCTCTGGATGAAGGCGCGCAGTTTTTCCCCTGAGACGCGGTTCGAATCCAGCCAGTTATACCCGAAGGCGTATACGGGCAGATCCAGCAACACCTTGATGGGAGTCCCCCAGTTCTGGATCGAGGTGAGCAGATCGCCGTAAAAGCTCCAGGCCACACTGCCCCAGCCGCGTTCTTTGGCTTTGGGGTATTTGGAGTGTTTGTCGGTGATTTCGTTCATGAGGCGTAAAGGATCTTTAATAAGGAGCTCGTAGCGTTTTTTTGGCTTCGCATTCATGTAAGATTTTGCCATGAACCATGAATCGTCCGGGTCCCAGACAGTAGTGTTTTTCTGACTCTTCAATTTTGATCCCATGATCCCCGGGACAAAGATGATGGCGATTGTTTCGCGGCGGACCTGAATGATGTTATCCCTGCAGGCGTCGCATATCGTGGACAGGGGATCCTTGAGCATTTCGCGCGGGGTTTTGACCTGTCGGAGCGGATCATCGTAGGGTATTTTCGGTTTTGGATTTCGCATTTATCTTCCTCCTGCCTTTTTTGCATGCCATCCTTGAATGGATGCGAAATTGGTCAGCACGGCATCCCACATGCGCAATGCTTCGTCCTGAACACTGGCGCTGCAGTCCATCTCCAATGTCATTGAAGGTCTATCGTGATTTTTGGGTTCACCTTGGATGCTCCATTTTGCTGCTAACTCCGATCGGATTTTACCGTCTTCGTTCATGGTCCCTATAAAGACCTCTTCAAGGCCGGACATCCCTTCAAAGGATCTTGGGCGTGACCGCAATATCTTGATTTCGATGCCGTTGCTTTCAAATACCTTTCGCAATGAGGAAATTTTTGGGGGTTGTACATCCGGCTGAGACAGCATGGACGCATACAAACTCAGCGTAATTTTTGGCGCGGTTTCGGTTTGTTCACGCCTTGCGAAGGCGTCGGCGCTTTCATCCCATGTCTTCAGCCCCTGCACCCAACCCCTGTTGGTCCAGAAGATGTCGGACGGCAGGTTGTGTTTGTCCGTGTGGTAGTGCTTGAAGAAGTTCAGGGTAGCTCCTTCCATGTCCATGCATTCCTTCCCGATGTCGTAGGCACATTCCTGTTTGATGCGCAGAATGAAGTCCGGAAGGGCTATGAACGTGTCGATTTTGTGGTCGCCGCTGCCCGCATAGCAGAGCATGACCGACGGATGACCGAAAAGGTCTCTGACGTCCTTGTACGCGAACCCACCGCGCGTGACCGGCCATTCCACGTAGCGGTCGTAATGTTCTTTGGCCTTGTCGTGGACCGGCATCCACAAATCCCGGAACTGCTGCGCGCGGTCCCCCTCGCCCCAATCGGTTTCTTCGATGAACATGTCGTTGATCTTGATACTCCTGCCCAAGAAATCCAGCCCCTTGGGCACGGGGAAGAGAAAGCGCCCGACGGGATACAGGGTCACGGGCCAGGATGGCTGATCCGTTGTGGTTTGATGCATGGCTTGGCAACCTCCGGAGAATAGAATTGTCAGGATGAGAAGGAAGAACAGGGCGTGGTGGTACGAACGAGGGGTTGGCGTCCCTTCACTGGCAAAAGCACCGTGCCGGACCTGCCCGTTCATGGCCGCCCGGCCTTTGGCCGGGACAGGACGTGAATGAAGTCGAGGCCGTCCGTCTGGTGAAGCGTCGTGGTCTGCGCGTGGGTGTAGTCCCTCCAGGGGTATCCCTTTGATGACGTTTGCAGGTCTTCCTCCGACTCCAGCCAGACCACGGTCTGGAAGAGGTTCACATTCTGACGGTTCCGTTCATCGCCATCGGCCGCGACGCTGAACGAATGCATCGTGTTTTGGGTAAAGGTGACGGGTGGTTCTTGCCCTTGCGTTTCGAGTGCAAAGCCGATGCGTTTCACGGCAGGGCAGACATTGCACATTCCCGGATCAGTCATGGAGGCCTCCTTGTTGTAATGCATGACGCATGGCGGCAATTGCCGAGCTTTCATCGATGGGCTGGCGGGCAAGCGATGCGAGGGCGGGCCTGGCCTGCACATCCGGAAACGACTCCCCGTAATGCAGGCTGCAGCGGACAAAAAGCTCCAGGGCCTCCATCCGCCACAACCCGAGAGCCAGCCCTCGGGCTACGTGACGGGTGACAAAGTCGGCGAGGCGTTCATTGCGGGGCAGCTCCAGGCCATGTTCCATTTTTTTGCGGAGCAGAGCTTCGCTGATGTTGCTCGCGACGATTGCCGGGCGGCGGTCATGGAAGAGCCGCTCATGAGTTTCGGTGAAGCGATACCAGGGACACGGCAGCGCCGGTTTAGGTTGAAGCCGGGCCTTCATGAGCGTGTCCTCGTCCCTGTCGATGCATACCCAATCTTTTTCATCATTTTGGGTCAGGACGCGGCGCACCGGGCCCAGGATCACGGGAGTCTCCTTGGGCAGTAAGCGGCAAATGCGGCTGAGGACTCTGCCGTCCCAGAAGCGAAAGATGAGATCCTCACCGTCCGACTTGACGAGAAGCAGGCTGCGCAGATGGGCCAGAATCTCAGGGAATGGCGCGTCTGAGGCGAGGATCATGCCCCAGGCGAGGGTTGCGTTGTCGTCGATCCAGTGCAGAATGGGAGATTCCCGGGTTATGGGGATCAGCCAGGGAGAAGCCTCCTTGGACGCTGCCAACGGAGTGTCCTCAAACAGGATTGTCTTTTCTGCATCCGGTTCGTCCGTGAAGAGTTGCGCCAGGGCCTGCTCGTGACAGAGCGGATCGATCATCAGCCATGGCGCGCACCCCCGGTCCAGGGCTTCGTGAAGATACGGATCGAAATTTTCGATCTGACGATACGTGCCGCAATCTGTGGTCATGTCCTCCAAGCCTGCCTCCCGTGTTGCGTGTTGTCCGTTGGTGGTCTGAAAGAAACGGCATCCAAGAACTTGGATTAACGCGAAAGTATTGGCGTGACATTAGGGGGCATGAGTAGAAGGGGAGGGTGGAACTTACTTATTTTGGCTTGATTCGAAGGAGGAATTTACCTGAGACTTGGAAGGAATGACGTGCTGGAATTGCAATGGCGGCGGGGAGGCCTGGGTCAATTCAGTATTTTCCGGACCGATGCCGGACCCATGCCGGACCAAATAAAAAGCGGCTTGCAGACTTCCACCCTCGGTCTCAGAGACCCAGTCCGGTCAGGTCACTCATGATGGGAAGGTCCGGCTTTGCCCGAAGGTTCAGACTGTTACGAGTAGGTCATAATGACACGCGCCTCCATCGTGGTACCGTCGCTTCGTGTAGGGATTGACATGTAAATCCAGATGAGGGGGTACCAGTTGCCCTGAAGAGTGCCGCAGGAAAAAGTGGTGTTGTTTCAGCCTGATCGCCAGCGTATGGCCTGCGAGATGAACCCGGTCAACAACGTCCATGACACACTCTTCCGTCAAACCATGAGCCACAAGGATGTGGCTGCGGACTTTCTTCGCAACTACCTGCCCGAAAGCGTGACCAGGCACTTGCTTCTCGACACGCTGTCCATCGGCAAGGACACCTTTGTAGGCGGGGATCAACGAGAACATTATTCAGACATGCTTTACTCGGTTCGGCTTGCGGGCGGGAAATCTGCGTACGTGTACCTGCTTTTTGAACACAAGAGCAGCCCCGACCGTTTTGTCGCGCTGCAACTGTTGCGCTACATGCTCGAAATCTGGGAGCTTAATCGCAAGCAGAACAAGGGCGCAAAGACCTTGCCGCTCATCCTTCCCATAGTTGTCTATCACGGCAGAACCCGCAGGCAGGCCGTCAGACTTCTGGAACTCATGGACCTGCCGGATTCGGACCTTGGTCGATACGTGCCGGATTTCGATCAGGCCTTTTATGATTTTTCTCCGGACTCGGAGGAAGAGATCAAAGGGGCCATCCTCTTGCGCCTGGCGCTGACCTGCCTGAGGGCCAAGAACAAACCGACCGTTGAGCGACATGTGCGTGAGATCTTCCGGATGTTGCGCGAACTCGGAGATGACGCACCTTCGCTGCAATGGCTGACGACCATTGCAGGATACGTGTTTCAGACCATGGACATCGACCGTGACGTCATGCACACTATCGTCAGAGAAACTCTCGGACCGGGAAAGGAGGATGCAGTCATGACACTTGCGGAACGTTTACGCAGTGAAGGTCGGACGGAAGGGCGAATGCAGGGACAGACGGAAGGACGGCTGGAAGGCGAAGTTCTGGGACGGTACGCGGTGCTCCAGCGCCAACTCGCCAAGCGCTTCGGCCGGGGCATCCTGGATCTCCAGACCCAGGAGCGTCTGCGCACCGCCACGGCCGGGCAACTCGATCTCTGGGCCGAGCGCATCCTGGACGCAAGAACAATCGAGGATGTGTTCCGCGAATATTAGGCCTTTCCGCATACAACAGATTGTCATTGATGCCTTATCTATCTCTATATAACGTTTAGCGTATCAACGTATCGGTTCAGAGCTTCCGTCAGCAGATCCACTGATGATCAAGGCAAAGTGGAGCAGCATGGGGCAAATCTGCCGTTTGCTTTTGTCAAGGGCATGTATAGTAAATTTTATTGCTAGATATTTCCTGATTCTTCTAATTACAAGTTCGATTGGGGGCTGGCATTAACTCGATCGAAAATCAAAACTCCAGTACACCAGTATTTCCAATAAAACTCACCGTCGAAACATTTCAGCGGGTTCCGCAGCGGACAGGGAGACCACATCGACCTCTGGAACGGTTATGGAACCAAGTAGGGCGAGTATTTTCAAGAGTCCGGGGAGGTTTGGTTTTGGCCGCTGCAATGAATATCTTTGTGGGGATGTGTGTGGCCTTCCTGCTTATGTCCGGATGGCTCTGGGCCGAAGGCACGGCTGAATGCGTTCAGGTTTCCGGGGTTGACGTGTGCATCAGTGATGGCTCGGTCCGTTACGGAGAAAATCAGGACCGGCTTGACGCCGTATTTTCGGAGCGGGCGGTCTTCGGTGTTGACGCATGCGGGGCACCGCAGGTCGTTCGGACCGGGAAGGGGAGTGTCGTTGCGGTTGTAGATTCCAGCGCAGTGCATGGCAGTGGGGAATGCAAAACGACAGTGCGCGGAATTCTGGTCACACATGACGGGAAGGTCCGGCTTTGCCCAAAGGTTCAGAATGTTTCGAGCTGTTCCCGTGGGCCATGGGACGAGAAAATGTTTGTTGTGTTCGGAAATTCAGTGCTGGAAAAGTAATTGGCTCTGGACGCATTGTGCTGGTCAACTTTCGGGTTGGGATCGGGGGAGGGCGGAGCGGCAAGTGTGAATGGGGTTCCTTTTGCGGGAAATAATCGAAATTCCTGTCGCAGACCCAGTCCACTCAGCCAGTTCAGCCTGGATCGACTACATACAACCCCTCCAAGTTGCTCAAATGGGCATACTTACCGGCTTAGAAACGATTTATGTTGCTATATTTCAGGTTATTGAATATAAAATTCGCAAATTTTCAAACAAAAATCCCGTTCTAACGCCCCCCCAAGCCCATTTTTGAATAAAAAGATCCATTATTTCAATATACTGTTGGTCTCCGAGACTCAGCCCCTCGTAAAAGGTCGCTGGCTTGAACTAAATCCGACAGACCTGCACCCCGTTAAAAGGGCGACTGTCAGATCAAGTATGAACTACTACAACTTAAGCGTCACTCTCGGCTGATTCAGCCATGGGGATCTGAGACACTACCGACTCCAGCAACCGTCTATATTCAAGATAGCAGGCTCGTGCCAACTCGTACTGTTCAAGATTCGCAATTCGGCCCTGCTCCAGGTCCAATGGGGGCAATCCGCCGAATCCGTAGCTCGGAACCATCTTGCCCGGTACCGTAACAAGTTTAAATGTTCCATCCGACATAGGAACGAGTTCATCGGCTGGCACCACTGCCCGCGTAATCGGGCGAGTGTATCCACGTCCGAGGCTTGGTCCGATCGTGTGACTATTTAAGTTGCGATAGTTATAGGTAGCCCTAGTGTACCTCTCTGTGTTGATTTTTTCTAACGCATCTAGAAATTCACGACTTTCAGGCCAAAAAGACGCTAACCGAAAAAGCCGTTTTTCTTTTTGCTTTCTCGATAGATTCAATGGTTTCAGTCTTTCCGGGGTCGGATCACCCTCTAGGTGGTCCTCGTAAGAGCCATCAACGCTAAGGCGTGCCTGGTGAAGCGCATTAGTGACTACTGAAGTGAAAGTATCACGAATTGAACTAGGTTTGAGCAAACACTCGTGCGCCTTCGATTCTACAAACTCTATACTTATTTCCCAAGCCGCATTATCGGAATTGGTCGCCATGACGTTATTCCAAGCATGCCAACTTACTAATGTCCAACTCCATCCATTCAATAGGTTCGTGAGTTCTCGAAGATCAGAGCTAACCATCCATTCGCCCATCGCATGCCATTTCCGTCCCTTCAGAAAATCAAAATCAAACGGAAGGAGTTCCGTGCTCGGCTGTAAATTATCGGAGTCTAAGCATTTTAGATATTGCTCAAACCCATCTTTTAGCAAGACTACATACTCTGGCTGCATGGTTGCGCCGCACCTCCTTGGCACTTGGGCAATTAGCTCAGTGATGCATTTATCTATCAACTGGAGAAATTTATTTGTTTCTCTTCAACCCATGCAGTGAGAAATTCTTGTATTAAAGGTATAATTTTAATTAAATATTCTGATGGAGTGTTTCTACTCGCTATTTCAAATGCCATACGTTCTGCAACTTCCAACTTTGAAATGCAAAGGTGTCCTTTTGTATGGTTATCAAGTCTGCCTTTGGCTTTTCTCTAGGGCACACAGCAAATTTTATTGCTAAATATTCCCTGTTTCTCCTAATTACAAGCTCGATTGGGCTGGCATTGAACCGGTCAAAAATCAAAATTCCAGCACTCCAGTATCCCCAATAAAACTCACCGTCGAAACCTCTCTCTTCCCAGTCTGCAGAATTTCCGCCTTGTAAGACCCTTTCCTGATTTCAACCTCTTCGCTCTGTCCCTCTCTGATCTCCATGCGGACCACCTCGGCGTTCTTGGTGTCGTAGAGCGTCACGTATGTGTCCTTCTTCGCCGAAAGCGTCAGTATTCCATATTCATCTGAGCGTGGGACTTTCTTTGGTTTTGGAAGTTCGTGGCGTTGAAAAACTACGGGAGCCAAGGGAGTTACGGGAGGCGCGGGAGCCGCTGGCACCGGCGTGGAAACAGTTATCGATGCAGGTGCGGCTGGTTTATGTGTGGGCGATTCTGGTGAATTCAGGAGTACGGCCACAATCAGAAAAATCCCAATTATACCTGCCATCTTCAGCAGAATGAGTTGCCGTTCCCTCTCCGTCTCGTCCTCGCTGTTTCCGAATTTTCTGTTCAGGTTGCGAACGTGCTGTCTGGATGTCTCTTGGGATCGTTCCAGCATGGTGCCGTTTATCTTGAGCAGGATACGCTGGACCTCGCTTTCCGTCATGAGGGGAGTATTCTTGGCGAGGATATGCCTTGCGAGTCGGCCTCTGTGGATGACGTTGTCCGGCATGTCTGTCTTGAACTCGGCGTCTCCGGCGAAAACGACCACGGAAAAGAGCTTGTCCTCTCCGATTTGGAGGAGAGATTCGAGTTCCTTGATGTGTTTGTAGTTCTGTCTGAGCGGATTCTGGAACGATTTCTTGCTCTTGCCGAAGGTCTGCGTCCATTTGGGATGGTTCGGGTCTCCGAATATCCAGCCGCCCATGTTTTTGGTTTCGATGACGAAGATGCCGTATATTGAGACTATGATGTGGTCGATCTGCGTGGTGCCGTCTGCCGTGGGGAGGGTGACGTCGTGGAATTGGCGATAATCATCCTTGTCGAGTTGAGTCGAGACGGTTTGTCTCACTAGGAATTCTCCAAGCCAGCCCTTGAATGATCTTGAAGGCAGTACGCCTTTTACGATCACGATAACGATGATCGCCAAAATAATCAGCAACGGGCTTATCATGGACCTTCCGTCAAAGATTGGGTGGCCAAAGCGGAGCTTGGCAGGGAGAGGAATGCTGCGGGGACGGCGTATTTATTCATATAAAAAGGCTGTTGATGTACAAATTCTTATGCATAAAGAATTTGCGAATGGAGTTGATTAGCAGCACATTTTGGAAGGATCAAGGAAGGATGCCGTATGACATTGAAGAAAAGTCAGTACGTATTTATTTTCGACGTGTGACAGTATGATTCCGGTGAGGATCGTGGCCCTGAATGGATTCAAGAGGTGAGGGGGCTGGGAAATAAAAAAGGTTCCGAACTGAAGTCCGGAACCTAAAGGTCCTTGGTGTCCCCACCATGATTCGAACATGGGCGAACCGGGATTATTAGGAAACATGGAGAGCGTTTTCGCTGATCTCCGCATGCCCCGAATTTGCTGTATTGCCGCCACATTACTGACAACGCTCACGAAAAAGGTGCGTCAAATTTCCCTCATTTCGTGTTGCCTGCGTGCCAAAGTACCTTGGCGCGCAGGTCCGCTTGTCTGACAACTTTTCTTGCTGACCGTGAGCAAGAAGCGTGGTAGGGGGGCGGGAAAAGGGGAGGGTGTGATCATGGGTGGGCTTGCCATCGTTTGGGTGCTTTTTTTCGCCATTCTTGGAATCTGTATCTCCATCGCGCCGCTGATCATTTGGCGAAACACGAACCGCACAAACCGCTTGCTAGCCCTCATGTTGCTGCGACAAGGTGTCCCGCGTGATTCCGTTATCGAGGCGTATGATGCGTCTGGATCAAGTATCGGTGGCGTGCCCGGATCTGGCGTTGGGTTCAAGCAGGTTGCCAAGAAGACTGTTGAAAATTTCAAGCTCTCTGCCGAAGACCCTAAGCCAGCCCCCATAAAGCCGAAATCTCGCTATTGCCACCATTGCGGATCAGACGCGCCACTTGAGGCGTCCGCTTGCCCAACATGCACCAGGGAGTTGCCGGACCGTCCTGTGTTTTGTCCCAAGTGCGGGCATGAGATCTCGCACAGGCCAGAAGCATGCCCAGGATGTGGCGCCAAATACCGATACAAGGACAACCCGGCATGAAGCGCATAGCGATCATCGCCATCACCTTGGTCGTATCCGCGGCCAGCGTCCACGCAGGTTTCAAAATGTACGGCCCGAATGGTCAGCACATGGGCAGTTCCGAGACGGCCGAAGAGCGCACCGCGCGAGAAGCAAGAGAGGCCGTTCACAGGCAGATCGTAGAGGACTATCGCAGCTCTCTCCCGCCCTTAGTCCCGCCTGCACGCAAAACGGGTAAAAATCCATTGTCTGTCGAAGACGTAGAGAGGGGCAAGCCGCCCGTCATCGACGACGGCCCAAGGCCCGGCGGTCATCGCCGCCACCTTTGGCGTGAGCGCACAGGTTTCAATACGCCAGCAGAGCGCACCAGATATGTGCGCGAGATCCAGCGCTTGAACCGGGAGCTTAAAAAAGAACGTGCAAAGCCCAACCCCGCCGGAGATCACCCTTCAAAGATCCGCAAGCAGTTTGCCCCTAAGTTTTAAACCGCAACATACAGCACTCTCGGCGTACTCCCCGACGCGCCGCCGATGATTTGCAGCAAAGGGGTCAGGCCTGCCCTTAGCTTTTCTCGAGGACGCTATTGGAACCCGTGCGCGGTGCATTGGCCAGCTTTGAGCGGTATTTGTCGCGAATTCTTCATCGTTCGCATTCCTTGCATACCAATGCGAGGCTCGAAGGGTTCAACGGTCTGTTTATGCGGCGAGGGCCAGAGCAAGGAGATATCGGAATGTGGAAAATTTCATCACCATGGTCGAAGTCCGGAACCTAAAGGTCCTTGGTGCCCCCACCATGACTCGAACATGGGCTAACCGGGATTGGACGCGTATTATTTTGTGATACTCTTATGGGTACCGCAGAATCTGGACTTCAGCCAGAGCATAAAGTTGACTTCGTCCTTGTCCTGCTGAAGGGCGCTGATCGCGCCCATGAGATAAATATATTTGATTCCATTCCCGTCGCTGATTTTCTTTCACGGCAGGCGTACCCTCCCGGTCAAGAGTTCCTGTATGATTACCTGCTTGAGCATACGGGTTTTTTCCCGCCGATGCGTAAGTATCGACAGTTCTGTGTCCGAGTCCGAGAGGATTTCGACGAAGTCGGTTTGTTCGGGGCGGGTTGGAGTAGCATGGCTTATGCGGGTCGGTTGAGTGTTGGCGGGATGAAACCTTCCTCGGACAGCGCGCGGATGATGCCGCGCAACAGAAAACTGTTGCTGAAGCCCAGCGTGTACTGTCGTGCACCTTCCTTGATCGGCAGCAGCATTTTGCGCTCGACCAGCTTCCTGATCTGATATGTGCGTTGTGCCGATGTCATGCCCGGCATGGCCGGGCTCAGGTCGGAAGCCTTGGCGATGCCCGTTTGCGCTCCAACCTGAAGAATACGCGCTTCGGCCATGGTGATCAGTTCGCGTTCCCGGGCGAAGGCAATGGCGGGCAGCAGTATGTTATCGGCCAGATAGGTGAAATCAGTCAGCCGATCCACCTTGCGCAATTCATCCAGAATGCCCCGCAGCACATAGATGCACCACGTTTCCAGACCGGCCTGAGTCCCGGCATCGGCTTTTTCCAGCATGGCGTAATAGCGGTCGCGGTCATTGCAGAACACAGCCGTGGGATTAAGTACCCGCCCTCCGGCCTGGACGTTGAAGCCGTATTTGATCAGCAGCGAGTACGTCAGCAGGCGCACCACACGTCCGTTGCCATTGCCAAAGGGGTGTATCCAGCCGAAACGATGATGGGCCAGCGCCACCTTGATCAGATCGTATTTGGGTGGATGATTCTCGTTGATGAAGGCCACCAGTTCCTGCATGTACTGCGGCACCAGCAGGAACTCTGGAGGCAGATGTTCCGACCGTGCGATTGTGACCTGTTGACGGCGGTATGCACCGGGAGTGGCGTCGCCCTCGCGTTCCAGACTGCCGACCGTGATGGCATGCAGTTCGCGGATGAAATGTTCCGTCAGCAGATGGCCCTGTTGGACGCTTTCTTCGATGTAGGCCATGGCGGCCTCGATGTTGCCCATTTCTCGCAGCTGATCGGGCGGAAGTTCCTGGGAACCTTCCAGCTTGCTTTCCACGTAATCGGCCAGGGTGGTGTGATTGCCTTCGATGCGGGCCGAACCCAGACTTTCGAGCATGTGGAAGACATGCTTGAGCTGAAAAAACATCGGCGCAGGCGTGGTGCCGACTAAGTGAAGACGGCGCAGGTGTTCCAGCTCCGTCAGCACATCTACCAGCGGGGAATCAAACGCCGGGTTGAGCAGGCTCAAATCATAATGGCGAAATGTAGGCATGTTGAAGTACTCACGCTCCTATCTTGAATTTTCTGTTTTTCTTATAGAGAAAACAGAATGTTAACTCAAGTGTTAGATCGAAGTATCTTTAATGGCGAATTTCGGCATGTTGAATCCATGCCGAAAAACACGCATGGCAAATTTTACTGGCTGAGGGAGGCTGGTGCATAAAAAAGGTTCCGAACTGAAGTCCGGAACCTAGAGGTCCTTGGTGCCCCCACCATGACTCGAACATGGGCTAACCGGGATTAGGAATCCCGTGCTCTATCCACCTGAGCTATGGGGGCGGTCCGTTGTGGAGCAAATTCATTAGGCGAGGCGGGGGGTAAAATCAAGCATATTTAACCTTTGAAAAATGTCTTCGCGGGCGCTTCCGGCCGGGAGGGCCCGCGTCTCTTTCCCGGGAGAGCCCAGGAACGCGTTGAACATCCGTGCGGCTTTGTGTATTCTTGCGCAGTTGCCTGAGTTCTCATTTCGGGAAAGGCTCGCCAACGAATCAAAACGGGTGAAAATCGATGGGTACATACGTTGCTGCTTCTGCGCCGGGTCAGGATACCTACGGAGCCACGATCTTCGATTACGCCCTGTCCGGGGGGAAATTCGCGGCCTTGACCGATGACACGGTCTTTGTGGAGCTGATCAAGTCGGTCCTCTATCACAGCATGGGCTTGTCGAAAAAATCCTTCCATCATTTCACCCGACTGGACGATCTCTTCGAGCTTCTGCACGAGGACAGGGACGCCAAATTCATCATCTGCCTCGAACGCCGCGCGGCGGAGGCGGATATGTCCCAGGTCATGGAGCGCATCATGCGGCTGTGTCCCGGCGCGGGCCTCATCGTTCTGACCCAGGAAGTGGACCAGTACACCACCGCGCTTCTGGTCGAGCAGGGCGCGCACAACATCATCACCAAGCCCATTTCCGTCGCCTCCTTCAGCGAGAAGCTGGCCTTCACCATCGCCCCCCAGGGCAAACTCAGCAAGCTCATCGAAAAGGGCAAGAAGTTGCTCGAAGCTGGCGGCTGGGGCGAGGCCCTGCTTGTGGCCGAGGACATTCTGCAGCAGAAGCCGGACAGCGCGGTGGGGTTCATGATCAAGGGCGACGCCTATCTGGGCCTCGACATGACCTCCCGGGCCGAAGAGATGTACCAGCGGGCCGTGAAGAGCGCCGAGCTCTACCTGGCTCCGCTCAAGCGTCTGGCCGCCCTCTACGAGCAGGCTGGAGACGCCGCGAAGCAGCTTGAATGCCTGCGCCGCCTGAACGAGATCAGCCCGCTCAACACGCAGCGCATCCTGCACATCGGAGAACTCGAGATCGCACGCGGCAATACCGCCGTGGCCGAGGAGATGTTCCGCAACGTGATGCAGCTCGCGCAGCGCGAGGCCGCCGAGTTCCTGTCCAACCTGTCGAGCAGGATCGCCGACATCTGCGCCAACCGCGATCCGGACATGGCCATCCACTATTCAAAAAAGGCCCTGGATTTGCGGGGTGACAACATCACGGCGGCGGACATCGCCACCGTGACCATCCTTGGCATATCCCTGCGCAAACAGGGCAAATGGCGCGAAGCCATCGCCGAGTACCTGCGCGTGCTGGCCGTCGTGCCCGGCAGTGCGACCCTGCTTTACAACATGGCCATGGCCTACAGCGAAGGCGCCGAGACGAACAAGGCGCTCAAGGCGGTGGAGAAAGCCCTGAAGCTTGATCCCGCATTGCCTTCTTCGGGCAAGAACGTGGCCTTCAACATCGGCACCATCTTTCAGAAAGCGGGTCGGAACGGGACGGATTTTTTCAAGAAAGCCTACGAACTGGACCCCAACGACAAGATGCTCTGGTCCGCGCTGAAGCGGTCCCAGGCGCTGCACGATAACACCTGATCGGCCAAGGCTCTTGGCCGAGTTGTCTTTTTTTCATCCACAAGGAGTATTCATGGCTGTCCATCCCCTTGCCGGCGCATCCGTGCCGGAATCAATGCGCATAAACGTGCCCCGGCTGATCTCCGACTACTACACCCTGGCTCCGGACCCTTCACAGGCGGATCAGCTTGTGGCCTTCGGCACTTCCGGGCATCGGGGCTGCGCTTTCAAGGCGTCCTTCAACGAGCCCCACATCCTGGCCATCACCCAGGCGGTCTGCGAATACCGCGCATCCCGTGGCATTGACGGCCCCCTCTTTGTGGGCATGGACCCTCACGCCCTCTCGGAGCCCGCCCTGCGCACGGTTCTGGAGGTTCTGGCCGCGGCCGGCGCCGATTGCCGCTTTCAGCAGGGCTTCGGCTACACTCCGACGCCGGTCATCTCCCACGCCATCCTGACCTACAACCGGGGGCGCGCTTCCGGTCTGGCCGACGGCCTGATCATCACCCCATCGCACAATCCGCCCGAGGACGGCGGCATCAAGTACAATCCGCCCCACGGCGGTCCGGCCGGGACCGACGTCACCGCCTGGATCGAGAAGCGGGCCAACGCACTGCTCGAAGACACCCGCACAGTGCCGCGCATCTCCCTGACCCGGGCATTGAAGCAGGGCCTGTGCCGGGAGCACGACTTCATCCGTCCCTATGTCCTTGATCTGGAAAACGCCATCGACATGCAGGCCATCCGGAATGCGGGCATCGGCATCGGCGTGGACCCTCTGGGCGGCGCAGGGCTTCCCTTTTGGGAGCCCATTGCCGAGCATTACGGCCTCGACATCAAGGTGGTCAGCACGGTGCTGGACCCGGCCTTCATGTTCATGAGCCTCGACAAGGACGGCAAAATCCGCATGGATTGCTCATCGTCCCATGCCATGGCCAAGCTCATCGCCATGAAGGACTCCTTTTCCATCGCCTTCGCCAACGACCCCGACGCCGACCGACACGGCATCGTCACCGCCGGGCATGGGCTCCTGAATCCGAATCACTACATCTCCGTGGCCATCGACTATCTGCTCGCGCACCGTCCTGGCTGGTCGCCCTCGGCGCAGGTGGGCAAGACTCTGGTCACCAGTTCCATGGTCGACCGCGTGGTGGCGGCGCATGGGCGCGGAGTGCGGGAAGTGCCGGTGGGATTCAAGTGGTTTGTGGATGACCTTCTGGCCGGAACCTGCTGCTTCGGCGGCGAGGAGAGCGCCGGGGCATCCTTCCTGCGCCGCAATGGCGAGGCCTGGACCACGGACAAGGACGGGATTCTGCTGAACCTGCTCGCCGCCGAGATCACCGCCGTCACCGGCAAGGACCCCGGCGACATCTACGCGGAACTGGAATCGCGGCACGGCAGCCCCATCTACGAGCGCCTTCAGGCTCCGGCGGGCATGGCCCAGAAGAAGCTGCTTTCGTCGCTCTCGGCGGAGCAGGTGACCTCGGCCGAACTCGCAGGCGAGCCCATCCTGGCCAAGATCACCCATGCCCCGGGCAACGGCGCGGCCATCGGCGGCCTCAAGGTGGTCACGAAAAACGGCTGGTTCGCGGCGCGGCCCTCAGGCACCGAGGACATGTACAAGATCTATGTGGAGAGCTTTCTGGGCCGCGAGCATCTGGAGCGCATCAAGACCGAGGCCCAGGACATGGTAGACGGGGTCCTCAACGGCTGAAAAAAGTTCCTTCGAACTGCGCTGTACGTCTGTTTCGAAGAGCTCATGTAGAAGGCTACACATCGCCCTTCAAAATAGCCGTACGCTCTTCGCAAGGGCGAGCCCGTCGTCCGGTTGCGGATGGCGGGCTTGTCCGCGTTTTGCAGTAGGGCTGCGCAGACGAAAGGCAGTGGATTCCCGCCTGCGCGGGAATGACGATGAGGCATCCCGGCAGTATGGAGTCTGGACCGCCTTGTCAAAAAAGCGCATCTTTTTCGCCGATTATCGTGTCATTCCCGCGCAGGCGGGAATCCATGGCCGATTACGACTACCGGCTGGCGCACAGTAAGCGCTCAGGCGACCGCATCTTCCACGGACGTCCCTGATCTGCGATAGAAGCAGGAGCCTTTACTTTTTGCGCGGCTTGGGCTTGGGGAGGCTTGGGAGAAGGGATTTGTCCACGTGCTGGGGCATGAGTGCCTTTATTTCTTCCGTGGTCTGCGCGGCGGGGAATCGTTCGAAAAGGAATTTCAGGTAGGCTTGGGGCTCGATCTCGTTGGCTTTGGCGGTTTCCACCAAGGAAAAGAGCATGGCGCTGGCGTCGGCACCCTTGGGTGCTCCGGCAAAGAGCCAGTTCTTACGGCCTAGGGCCACGGGACGGATGGCGTTCTCGGCCGCG